>JAKSSE010000015.1 GCA_024403255.1 Lachnospiraceae bacterium | reverse complement strand
GCACATGAGACTGATGGAGCACTTAAGGCTTACAGCGACTTGTTAAACATTTAATTTGTAATAAAATACTAACTAGATAAAAAGATAGGCGTCAGGATAATCCTGACGCCTATTTTTTCTGGATTAATCTAAATATAATCAAGTCTCAAAAGAGCTCTTCAGATGAGGGGCTCTTTTTTATTTATAAAAGAAATATATATTGCAGTGTATTATCTGATGTGTTATATTAGACAATCATATCTGAGAAAATCTAGTATTCTAAAACATTGCTGCATCGTATTTGTATCAGTGTCATATGACAAATCGTCAGTTTTTCACATGTATGATAAGTAACCGAAAATGCTGACGATGTGATTATTGTCGGCTGACACTATTATTACAGGAGGATCGCCTATGGTTAAAGAGTACAAAAGCAATACGTTTTCATTATTGATTCAGGAACCCAAGTATGCGCTGCAGGTTTTTAATGCCCTGAATGGAACAAGTTATAATGACGAGGCTGAAATTCAGATAGATATGCTTGAAAATGGGGTGCAACTCACTGTTAGAAACGATGCTTCGTTTTTGTTAGATGGTTATCTGAGTTTATATGAGCATCAGAGTTCACCAAATTTTAATATGCCACTTAGAGGGTTGCTTTACATTGTTAAACTGCTAGAACCGTATGTTGAAAATAAAGCATTATTAAAACGGAATCGTGTTTATATTCCAAATCCCCAATTTGTGGTATTATATAATGGAAATGAGACACAACCTGAAATACAGACATTGAAGTTGTCAGATTCATATTTGAATAAGGATATACCAAGCAGTTTGGAACTTACATGTGTAGTTTACAATATTAATGGTCATTATAACCCAAAACTTACAGAAAACTGTGATGCAATACAGGGCTACATGGCTTTTGTTGATAAAGTACGTTCATTGTACAAGGGATTAAATAAAGAACAAATAAAGGCAGCAGTTAAGGAAGCTATAGAGTATTGTATTGAAAATTCTATACTCCCAGAGTTTTTTAGAAAAAATAGAGAACTTATAGAGGAGAACGAAATGCTTGATTTGACATTCGATAGACAATTAGAACTTGCAACCAAAGACGCAAAAGAAGAGGGCATAGCAGAAAAAGCTCTTCAGGTGTATCAAAATTGCATTGCTCGTGGTATGTCCAAAGATGTTGCTGTTGAAATCTCGGGAATAAAAGAGGCAGATATTCCTGCTTCATAATTCGATTTTTAGAGTTGATGATAGTTAATTATAGCACCTGAAAGGGTGCTATAATCATATTTTAGTGATGAATTATTTTACTTTAGGTCTTGTAGCACACGTTGATGCAGGAAAAACAACTTTATCAGAGGGACTTTTATTATCAGCTGGAGCAATAGCTTCAGCTGGTCGTGTTGATCATAAAGATGCATTTTTAGATACCGATTCTATGGAAAAGCAAAGAGGTATCACCATATTTTCAAAACAGGCTGTTTTTGAAAAAGAGGGTGTAAATTTTACTTTGCTGGACACCCCGGGACATGCTGATTTTTCTGCAGAAATGGAAAGAGCCCTTTCTGTTTTGGACGCGGCAGTTCTTATTGTCAGTGGGTCAGAGGGGGTTCAAGCACATACAAGAACTTTGTGGAGACTTTTAGAAGCTTATAAAGTACCAACATTCATTTTTGCTAATAAGATGGATATGGAGGGCGCTGATAAAGATAAAGTTCTATCTGAACTTCAAAGTGAACTGGGAAACAGGTGTCAGGATTATTCTGATGAAGAGGCACTGGCTGCAGCTGACGAGACTTTGATAGAAGAGTATTTAGAGCGAGGGGGACTTTCGCCAGACTCTTTGGCAAAAGCTTTTTTTGAAAGAAAAGTTTTTCCGGTATGGTTTGGCTCGGCATTAAAGCAGGAAGGTGTAGAAGGCTTTCTTGGAGGCGTTTGTAACATTGCTAAACTCTACGCACGAAAGGTTTTGGCGGATTCTTTTGGTGCATATGTTTATAAAATCACCCATGATGCAAAAGGTGAAAAAGAAGCCTGTGTAAAAATAACTTCAGGTACTTTAAAAGTCCGTGATGTTGTAGGTGATGAAAAGGTTACATCGATTCGACTTTATAATGGTAGCCGATGTGAAAATTTGCAGGAGGCATATAATGGTCAGGTGGTTTCTGTGACGGGAATTTCATCGGCTATGCCCGGCGTGGGTTTAGGGGATTATACGGAGGAGAGTAAACCTCTTTTAACTCCAGTTATGAGTTATCGCATGCTTTTGCCTAAAGATGTGGATGTTGCCGTTGCTTTGCCAAAATTATATAAGATTGCTCAGGAAGATCCAGATTTATCTTTGGAATATGATGAAGAAAAAAAGGAAATCTCTGTAAAACTAATGGGAGAAATTCAAACCGAAATTCTAAAGCAGCGCATTCTTGATAGATTTGGTTATGAGATATCTTTTTCTGAAAGCCGCATCGTATATAGGGAAACGATAGCTTCACCTTGCTATGGAGTGGGACATTTTGAGCCGTTAAGGCATTATGCAGAAGCACATATTATTATGGAACCACTGCCTAGAGGCGCTGGGCTTGAGTTTGAAGCTGACTGTAGTGAGGATATATTAGATAAAAACTGGCAAAGACTCATTTTAACTCATCTTAAGGAACGCTGGCACAGAGGAGTGTTGACGGGTTCTCCTATCACAGATATAAAGTTTACTGTAGTATCAGGGCGAGCACATACTAAGCATACTGAAGGTGGTGATTTTAGACAGGCCACATATAGAGCAGTTCGTCAGGGATTAATGGAGGCAGAAAGTATACTTCTTGAGCCATACTATAGCTTTGAATTAACTGTTCCATCAGATTCGGTAGGTCGTGCGATGACAGACCTGGAGCGAATGTTTGCCAAGGATTTTTCGCCTGAGATAGTAGGGGACGGAACCTTTACCAGATTAAAAGGACTTGCCCCGGTTTCTACAATAGGCAGTTATGGCAGTGATGTAATAGCCTATACCAAAGGTCTTGGCTCACTCAGTCTTGCTTTATCAGGATATGAAGTCTGCCATAATGCCGAAGAGGTTATAGAGGCAAGAAATTATGATCCTGTCTCTGATTTAAGAAATACGCCTGATTCAGTATTTTGCAGTCATGGCGCGGGCGTCGTAGTGCCTTGGAATGAAGTAAAGGCAAATATGCACATGCCTTCTGTTTTATCGCCAACCAAAGAGCTTACAGATGAGATGATTCGAAAGCAGGCTATGGATAGAGCGATGGCAGCAAGGGAAAGAGCTCAAAGTCTTAATGAATCTGGATTTATTTCTCAAGATGAAATAAAGAGTATTCTTGGGGCAGCAGGTGGAAATAATAAAGACAAAACTTTTGTTGCTCATAAAGGTATCAATAGACAAAATATAAAACGTGAAAGCGGTGGAGAAACTAGCGCAGAACCAAAGAAATTAAAGCCGGTTCAAATAAAACCATCGTACCTGCTGGTCGATGGCTACAACATAATTTTTGCATGGGAAGACTTGCGTGAGCTTGCAAGAGACAATCTTGACTCAGCCCGCGGGGCTTTAGAAGATATCATGAGCAACTATCAGGCGATGAAGGGCTGCGAAGTCATTATAGTTTACGATGCCTATAAGCTTAAAAATCATGCCGAAGAGTATCTTGACGTAAACAACATTCACGTTGTCTTTACCAAAACAGCAGAAACCGCTGACCGCTATATAGAAAAGTTTGGCTTATCTCACGGCAAGGAGTACAACCTTACTGTAGCGACCTCAGACGGCGCAGAGCAGATAATCGTTCGAGGTGATAATGGTCGAATTTTGTCTGCAAGGGACTTGAAGGCTGAAGTTGATTTTGAAACAAAGAATTTTAACCAGATTTATGATGTGAATTGACAGAATAGTGAGAGCAACCGTAAGGGTTGCTCTTTTTTATTATAAAGAATAGCGGGGGAGTGTTGCAGGTATATACAAAGACTTTAAGTGAGGTTTCGTTATGAGGAACACGCTAGCAGTGGAGGCGGGCGCGAGTCCGAAGGACCAAGGGCGTAGCCCGCAGTTCGCGCATGGAGCCGGAACGAATAAGCGCGTGTGACGAGTAGAAACCAAAACGGTCTTTGTATATACCTGCAACACTCCCCCGCGTAATGTTAAAACGAAATGAGAAACATAGCACGTAGCCTTGATAAAACACCCCATAAAGTCTAAAATACGTAATGTATATTTTTATGTTTTGAGGGTGGGTTATGGATACAAAATTAAGAACACTTATGGAGACAAAGTTCAGGGATGCTTATGGACTTAAGGATTACAGAATCTATTTTGCACCTGGACGTGTAAATCTTATTGGGGAGCATACTGATTATAACGGTGGACATGTTTTTCCATGTGCAATAAGCTTTGGAACCTATGCACTTGTTGCTGACAGAAATGATGATATGATTCGTATTTCCTCGCTCAATTTCGAGGAAGATGGCGTAATCCGAGTTCCAATAAGGGATTTAAATATTGAAAGACCAGATATGTGGACTAAATATCCACTTGGTGTTTTTAGAACATTTAAAGAAAAGGGATATGATATTCAGCATGGTTTCGACATATTGATTTATGGTGATATTCCAAATGGTGCAGGTCTTTCTTCATCGGCATCTTTAGAGGTTCTTATTGGAACAATTATCAAGGATTCTTTTGAACTTTCAGATGTTTCAATGGTGGATGTAGCACTCTTTGGGCAGTATGCTGAGAATAATTACTGTGGCTGCAACTGTGGTATTATGGATCAGTTTGCATCAGCTATGGGCAGAGAAAATCATGCGATTTTACTTGATACAAATGAACTTGTGTATGAGTATGTTCCGCTTGCATTTGAAAATGAAAAGATTGTAATTACTAATAGTAAAGTAAAGCATAATCTTGCAGATGGAGGATATAATAAAGCACGTAATTCTGCGGAGGCTGCATTGGCAGAACTCCAGAAGGAAGTTGATATAAAGACTCTTGGTGATTTGACTGAGGCTGAGTTTGAGTCTTACAGCTATGCGATAGAAAATGATGATAATTATTTTAGTGCAAAGCATGCTGTTTACGAAAATAGAAGAGTTTTAAAGGCGGTTGAGGCACTTCGCGCAAATAACTTTGAAGAATTAGGAAAGCTCATGTATGCGTCTCACATGTCACTTCGTGATGACTATCAGGTTTCATGTGAGGAAATAGATCTTCTTGTTGATCTGGCACATGAAGTAGAAGGCGTATGGGGCAGCCGAATTACCGGCGGTGGTTTTGGCGGATGCACAGTAAGCATCGTTAAAAACGAAGCCATTGACACCTTTATAGATTATGTTGGCGAGGAGTATAAAAGAGAGACCGGCATTGAAGCTGAATTCTATGTTGTAGAAGCAGCTCAGGGAGCAGGAAGAATAGAGTAGATTATCTATTCGCTTTGCGGTATTCGCCAGGGGGCATCTTGAACACTTTTTCAAAGGCTTTGTTGTAGTGGCTTTGACTTGAATATCCCCAGTAAGAGCTTATTTCAGAGATGGTCATATTGGTCTGAAGGAGCATTTCAAGTGATTTGGATACTCTTTTGTAGTGTATGTAATCATTTGGTGACATATTAAAATCTTCATTAAATTGCCTGTATAAAGTGCGTTCGGAAACATTTACAGCAGTCGCTAAGTCGGCTGCTGTTATTTTTTCCCTTAAATGACTTAAAATAAATCTGTCGCATTTGACAGAAAAAAGAAAGGCTTTTTCTGTGTCAATGATGTAGGCGGTAGAAGCTTCAAGATTTTCCTTTATCGGGCGTGCTTTTGGTTCTAATAGTGGTAATTTTTCTATAACGATCCTATTTTTTAAAAGATCCTCCGCATAGTAGGTTTTGCGAAGCAGTAGTCCACATAAGACAGAAATGATATTTGAAAATCGGATATTATCCATAAATCCGCATTCGCTGTTAACGTGGTAGTAGGTAATAATTTCGTTTTCAGTGTATATGTCGCTTAAGTTAACAAGGAGCTCTGCAAGCGTATATAAATGAGGCATTACAGGACCTATGTAAATAAAAAGATCGAATTCTATGGGGATGATTCCAAGGTAATAGACATCCTCTAGAATTAATAGAGTGGGATCGTTAATCTGTGATATATCGTAGAAATTATCAAGCGCAATCTGGTTGTTTTTAGAAGGCCAGGTATTGTCGTCGCAAGTTGGCAGACAAAATATGGTTTTGTTTTTACGGTTCAAAATGGACATGGGAATTTTAGACGCGGCAAAATATGTGTATAGCAACTTTTGAAGACGCTTAAGATATACGGATTTTTCGGACATAAAACAAACTCCCCCTAATGGCAATATTGTATAAAGAATTGGCAGAATTATTGTAACATAAAACATTGCATTTTGTTAAAATTTTATTAATGTTTTAGCAAGGGAGGGCTATATCATGGCAAAAGGCGCTAAAAAAGAGGGCGGATTTAAGCTCAATATGAAAATGATTTTCATGCTGACAATAGTTGTCACCATGGCAGTATCATTAGTTACACTTAATTCAATTGTTGTTCCAAGTTCTAAAAGCGCAGTTACAGAGGAGGTAATTAACAACCTTAAGACTGCAGTAGAAGGTCAGAGTATGCTCATTGATGAGTATATTACTTCTAACGAACTTATCATGCGTGAGTACGGTGCATCAAATGCTGTACGTGAGCTTCTTGCAGATCCAGATAATGCACAGAAGCAAAAAGCTGCGCAGGAATTTACCGAGAGATTTTTTTCAAATCTTAATAATTGGGAAGGTATTTATACTTCGAACTGGAATACTACAGTTCTTGCACATTCAACACCACAGGTTGTTGGAATGACTACCCGTGAGGGGGATGCACTTCCTCCATATCAGGCTACAATGTCTGAGTCTCCTGACGGCTTTTTTGATGGCGGTGTATTTACTTCTCCAGCATCAGGTCAGATGATTCTTAACATGAGACAGGGTATTCAGGATGCAAGCGGCAACTATATCGGTCTTGTTGGTGGTGGTCCTTTCATCAAAGGTCTTCAGGAAATCCTTGATGGACAGAAGGTGCAGGGATTTGAGCATGCTAAATATACTATTGTAGATACTGCAAATTCCCTTTATGTTACAAATGTAGATGAGACTCTTGTAGGCCAGCCTGTAGAAAGTAAAGATCATCTTGATGTAATTGCAAAGATTGCTGCAGGCGATTTGGAAAACCATATTGAAGAAGATGGTGAAATTTTTGTTTGGAAAGCAATTCCAGAACAGCACATTGCAATTCTTATTGAGGATAATCTTTCTGAAGCACTTGGTGCTGTAAATGAAATGAGTAAGAAGGTTGCTATAGCTACTGTTATAGTTGTAATCTTCCTTTTTGCTGCAGGTCTTATTGCTGCAAATGCAGTGTCTAAACCACTTATCTCTATTGCTGAATCTACAAAGAAACTTTCAGAAGGATATATTAGAGATAAGATTACAGCAACTACAATAACCAAAGAAATTCAGGATATTATAGATGCAGCCAAGGTGCTCCAGCAAAATCTTGTTTCTATAGTAGATGATATTAAATCAACGTCGTCAAATCTTGCAGGAAGCGTTGTAGATACAAATGAGCTTTGTAATTCATCCGCATCTGGTGCAACTCAGATTTCAGAGGCTGTTGATGAATTATCAAATGCAACCAATAATATGGCAGAATCAGTTCAGACTCTTGCTGATAACATGGGCGAGATTTCAGAATATGTTGGCTCTATTACAAATGCAACTACAGCACTTTCAGAGTCTTCAAGTGTTATGAATACTATTTCTGAAGAAGCTAAAACTGATATAGGAATGGTTGCTGAGTCAGCAAATAAATCAGTTGTAGCGGTTGAAAATATTACCGAGCACATGAATGAACTTGCTGATAGTATCACAGAAATTACAAAGGCGACTGAACTTATTGCATCAATTTCTTCACAGACTTCACTCCTTTCGCTTAACGCTTCAATTGAGGCAGCAAGAGCAGGAGAGGCAGGTAGAGGATTCGCGGTAGTTGCAAGTGAGATTTCACAGCTTGCAGAACAGTCAGATAGTGGTACAAAGCAGATTGATGAAGTTACGAAGAAGGTTCTTGAACTTTCATCTAAATCAAGATTACTCACCGAGGAAATTGCTTCTATCATAAAGGATGAGCAGCAAAAGGTAGAGTCAACTCAGGATTGCTTCCTTAAGCTTAAAGCGGAGATTGATCATTCTGTATCACAGATTGATAATATTACAGATGACGTTAAGAAACTTGATGCTGCAAATGGCACTGCAACAAGAGCAGTATCTGATCTTTCAGCAATTTCAGAAGAAAACGCAGCAACTAACGAGCAGGTTAATGCAAGTATCGCAGGTCTTTCTGCTAACATTACTGATATTTCAGACAGAAGTGACAGCATGTCATCTATGGCGGGAATTCTTACTGATGCAATTAAGGCGTTTAAAGACTGATAAAGTAAAAAAATGATATGGAAAAGGAGCACGAAAAGTGCTCCTTTTTTAATAGACACAATATCTAGTATGCTGTTTGCTAGTAGACCACAAGCTGGCAAAAATAATTAGTCTAAATTGCATAAAAAACATTGAAATACGCCAAACTGAATAGTAAAATTGTTAGTGCTTTACATAAAACATTTACATGGAGGTTACAGTATGGCAAAGAACACAAAGACAGGGGGAAAGAAGAGCATCTTTGATAGCCTTTCTTTCAAAGTAGTAGCAATGGGTGTCATTGCGGTAGTTATCAGTGTAGTTGTAGTAATGATTTACTCAACCAGCAAAGCTGGAGAGACAGTTCATGACATCAACAGAAAGTATCTTAAAGATTTAACTGGTGCAGAAGGTATCACCTTAACAGATGAACTTGACGCGAAGGGTGACGAACTTCTTTCTGATGTTCCAGAACTTACAGCAATGTTTAACGGTAAGGGCTTGGATGGAGTTACTTCTTCTTATACCTACATCGTTTCAGCAGATGGTACAATGCTTTTCCATCCTACAGTTGATAAGATTGGTTCACCTGTAGAGAACGAAGTTGTTAAGAAACTTGTTTCAGACATCGCTGGCGGTAATATTCAGTCATCAGCACAGGTTGTTGAATACTTATTCAAGGGTGCGACAAAGTATGCAGGTACATATGTAGATCCACAGGGGCGTTTCATTCTTGTTATTTCAGCAGACTATGATGAAATCAATGAGCCAATCGCAAAGATTAGATCAAGCGTTATCGTAATCAGTGTGATTTTACTCATTGTACTTTCAGCACTTGTATATCTCATTTCAACAATGCTCTTCAAGCCACTTGTTGCTGGTGTAGATGCACTTAATAAGATTGCAGATCTTGATCTTGCAGAGGTTCCTTCTACTAGTAGAAAGGATGAGACAGGTCAGATTCTTCAGGCTATTAAGAGAATGAGAGATAATCTTCATGACATGGTTGAGACCATCAACGAGATTGCTGGAAATCTTTCAACAAATGCAGGCGACTTTATCACAAGCTTTAATAGCATTACAGACAGTCTTGATAATGTTGATAAGTCAGTTCTTGAAATCGCTGAGGGCGCTACTTCACAGGCTCAGGAAACTGCTACTTCTTCAGAGCAGGTTGCTGGTATCAATATTGCACTTGAGGCAAACAACACTAACGTATCTAAACTTAGAGAATCTGCAACTGATATGAATAAGGTTGCAAACGAAGCTCTTAAAGAACTTGATCAGCTTGTTGAGTCTTGTGATAAACAGAAAGATTCAATCACCGTACTTTCAGATCAGACACTTCATACCAATGCTTCAGCTAAGAACATTGAGAATGCAGTTGTAATGATTCAGAATATTGCATCTCAGACCAACCTTCTTTCTCTTAACGCTTCAATCGAGGCAGCTAGAGCAGGTGAGGCAGGTAGAGGATTTGCAGTCGTTGCAGACGAAATTAGAACCCTTTCAGAAAGCTCTGCAGAGTCAGCTAATGTTATTAAAGACATCGTTGCTGAACTTCTTCAGAACTCAGAGGTATCTGTACAGACTATTACTGAGGTTGAGGCAAACACCCAGATTCAGCTTGAGAAACTTGCAGCAACTCAGACAAGCTTCAATTCACTCCTCGAGGAGATTAAGAGTGTTGAGCTTAACACTGGTTCAGTATCAGAAGAGTCTGACAGACTTTCAACTCTTAATGCAAACATCTCTTCTTCAATCGAGCAGCTTTCAGCTATCTCAGAAGAGTATGCAGCAACCACTGAGGAAACTTCAGCTAACATGCAGACAGTTACCGGTGAAGTTGAAGGCTGTGTAGAAATCTCTAACGGACTTAAGGATCTTTCAGCTAGACTTGCAGAAGAGATGTCTAAGTTCTCAGTGTAAACTCCATAAAATAATACATTGGCCCAGCGAATTGCTGGGCCTTTTTTATTGAAGAAAACAGCGTTATGTGGTATAGTTGTGCCATTGGGAGGTGTACAAATGTCAGGACAGTCAAAATTGAAAACTTTATATGTCATGAAGCTTCTTCAAGAGGAAAGTAGCAAGGAAAATGTGCTTTCTGCAGCAGATATTTGTAAAATTCTTGAGGAAAGATATTCTATTAAGGCTGAAAGAAAAGGTATATATTCAGACGTCGAAGTCTTGAAAGAATTTGGCCTTGATATAAAGCAGCAGAAGGGAAATAATCCTGGATATTATATTGAAAATAATGAGAAACCTAAAAAGGAGACTCCAAAGAAGCAGGATATCACTGTTGAAGTGCCTTTTGACAAGCCTAAGCTCTCGTTTAAGGATATGTCAAAAACCGGGTCGGTTTCTTATCTTGTGAAAGATAAAGATGGAAATTCAATGTATGCACTTAAGGTTAGAACCGACATGGTTCCATATAAGGCAAAGATAAAAGATTATGTGAATAATCCGGACGGAGAGCCTGTTAAAAAGAGACTTGATATAGCTAAGACAGCTTTATTATCTGAATTATGTCAGAAAATGGAAGAATTATAGGGAGGGAATATGAGTAATCCAGTATACGAAAAGTTATTAAAATGTGTTGAATCTGTTAGAGCAAAGACTGATTTTGTTCCTAAGGTTGCTTTGATTTTGGGATCTGGTCTTGGAAATTATGGTGATACATTAAAGGTTGAGGCTATTGTTGATTATAAGGATATTGAAGGGTTCCCAGTTTCAACTGCTCCAGGTCACAAAGGAAGATTTATATTTGGTTATGTTGAAGATGTACCTGTTGTTTGTATGCAGGGCCGTGTTCATGCCTACGAAGGATATGAGATGACTGACGTTGTTCTTCCAACCAGACTTATGAAAATGCTTGGCGCAGAATATCTCTTTGTTACCAACGCATCAGGTGCTGTAAAGACTGGATTTAAGGCTGGACAGCTTATGCTTATCACAGGCCAGAACACCTGCTTTGTTCCATCACCACTTATTGGAGCAAATATAGATGAACTTGGACCACGTTTCCCAGATATGAGTCAGATTTATAACCTTGAGCTTCAGAAACTTGCTAAAAAATGTGCTATGGAGCTTGATATTGACCTTAAAGAAGGTGTTTATTTCCAGCTTCGAGGACCACAGTATGAGACTCCTCAAGAGATTAACATGGTGCGTACACTTGGCGGTGATGCAGTTGGTATGAGTACCGGTGTTGAGGCTATTGCTGCAAATCATATGGGTATGAAAATTATTGGAATTTCATGTCTTTCAAATCTTGCTGCAGGTATTTCGCCAAATCCACTTTCAGAGCAGGAAGTACTCGATGCAGGCGCTGCTGTAGCTCCTCAGTTTACAGCTTTAGTAACAGCAATAATTAAGAATCTTAAGTAAGGAAAAATAATGAATACACGTTTTTATAATGCAAGAATCCTTCAGCTTGCTGAAGGTCATAACTTTAACATCTCTGAAGGTGAAGTTTGGGTTAAAGAAAATAAAATAGCTTATGTTGGCGATAAAAAAGAGTCTGATATGACTTTTGACAGGGAAATTGACTGTAATAAAAATCTTCTTATGCCAGGTTTTAAGAATGCTCATACTCATACAGCAATGACATTCCTTCGTTCATATGCAGATGACCTTCCACTTGATAAGTGGCTTTTTGAGGCAATATTCCCTAGAGAGGATCAGCTTACCTAGTAAGATGTTATTCCACTTATCTAGCTTGGCATTATGGAGTACTTAACTTCAGGTATTACCTCAAACTTTGATATGTATTTCTTCCCACCAGTTAATGCAAGAAGCTCGGTTGAGTGCGGATTTAGAACTGTTCAGACTTCAGGCCTTAACAATTTTGGTGGTACTGTTGAGCTTATGAAGGAGAACTATGAAATAGTTAATGGCATGAGCGATCTGACCAGCTTTATTGTAGGTTTCCACGCAGAGTACACCACCTCTATGGAGCTTATGGAAGGTGTTGCAAAGCTTGCAGATGAATTAAAGAGCCCAGTATTTTTACATAATTCTGAGACCAAGTCAGAGGTTGATGAGTGTATCGAAAGATGGAAGGTAACTCCTACTCAGCTTATGGAAAAACTTGGCATGTTTAAATATGGCGGCGGTGGATATCACTGTGTATGGATGGATGATAAGGATTATGAAATCTTTAAAAACAGAAATCTTACCGCAGTAACTAACCCTGCATCTAACCTTAAGCTGGCATCAGGTATTGCCGATATTGACCGCTACTTAAAGGAAGGCATAAATCTTGCAATTGGTACAGATGGTCCTGCATCTAATAACTGTCTTGATATGTTTAGAGAGATGTTCCTTATGACAGCACTTTCAAAGGTTAAGACAATGGATGCATCTGCGTGTCCAGCTAACGAAGTACTTTATGCAGCCATAGCTGGCGGAGCTTACTGTATGGGTCTTAATGACTGTGATGATATTAAAGAAGGCAAGCTTGCAGATTTGGTATTATTTGATCTTCATCAGCCAAATATGCAGCCAGAAAATAATATTGTAAAGAATATCGTATATTCAGGTTCAAAACAGAATGTAATGCTTACCATGGTTAATGGTAAAGTCCTTTATGAAAAGGGTGAGTTCTTTATTAATGCGGATCCTGAAGAAATTTATGCTAAGGCAAATGCAATTATTGGACGTATGAAATAATGAAACAGGTAACCTTTATTCATCATTCAAGCTTTTTGGTGGAGCTTGATACCGTATCTTTGTTATTTGATTATGTACCAGCTGGAAACTATGCGGACTATACCTTTCACGGGCAGCGTCCGCATATAAATCCAGATAAACCGCTTTTAGTATTTGCAAGTCATCACCACAAAGATCACTATGATTTGAGCGTATTGGATTTTCTTAAAGAAAATCCTAATACGTATTTTATTTTTGCAAAGGATGTAAGGCTTGGTAACAGATATCTTATAAAAAATGGTTATGATCCAAAGATAAAAGAGAGAATAACTATGGTATCTGCAAGGTCTGACTATGAAGTTTGCGGCGTTAAAATTGAAACACTTAGGTCTACCGATGCAGGTGTTGCATTTATTGTAAATGTGGGTGGTGAGCTTATATTTCATGCTGGGGATCTTCACTGGTGGAACATAGGAGAAAGCGAACTTTACGGTAATAAGTTTGGCAAGGAATTTAAGACCGAAATTAAATTTATGAAAGATAAAGTGGTGGATCTTGCTTTCGTGGTTCTTGATCCAAGACTTGGAGATGGAACGGCCTATGGACTTGAGGCTTTCGTAAATACTGTGCCTTGTAATCACGTTTTTCCTATGCATATGTGGCAAAAATTTGACATCATAGAGGAAGCAAAGAAAAGACCAGCCATTATTAATTTTGCAGATAAGATAGTTGATATTGATAGAGAAAATATAATTTTTGATATAGAGGACTAAGATGTCTAAAAACCTCACAAAAGTAGGTGACTACTACTACGACAATAGAAAAGCTGTTTCTTTGGCTGAAAATGAGCAAAGAGCAGTTGAATATATGCGTGAAAACCTCGACCTTGATAAGCCGGAGGAGATTTTTGCTGCTTATGAGCAGATGATTGAAAAGAAGGTTTTTGTTACAGAGGTTGGTATCAGCTTTCTTGAAGATATGGCATCGTACCTTAAGGTCTATGCTATCTATGCGCCAAGGCTGTCTCCTATTTATAAAATAGAGCCTTTGGCTGTGAAAAAAGAGGAAAAGAAGAAGTCACATTATAAAGAGGACCGCAGAAGAGAGCTTGCTTCTACAAAGGCTGAAAAGGCAATAGATCCAAAGAAGGCCAGAAAAGCTGCAGTCGAAGTTTTATCTGGAGAGGCTGCTGAAAAAACAAAGTCAAAAAAAGAAAAGAAAGTAAAAGAAAAGAAGGAAAAAGAGGCACCGGTAAAGGATAAGCGTCCAGTAAGTTATATCTATAAGGAACTGTTTTATATTACACTCACTTTATCGATAGTCTTCTTTGTAGCAATTGTTGGAATGTTCATTATTTCTTCAACGAGCGATAATATCAATATACTGAATTATGAAAACAAGCTTATAGATAAATATTCAGTCTGGGAACAGGAACTCAATGATAGGGAACAGGAACTTGATGCCTGGGAAAAACAATTAGGCCAATAAAGTTCACAGAATTTACATTTTTCTATACTATCTTTTATAAAAAGGAGAACTGCTATGGAAAATGGAAGAATATTAGTAGTAGACGACGAAGAAAAGATTAGAAAACTTGTAAAAGATTTTCTCGTAAAAAAAGGATATGAAGTAATCGAAGCTAAAGACGGAGAAGAAGCTTTAGATTTATTCTATGATCAAAAAGATATATCTTTAATTATTCTTGATGTAATGATGCCAAAAATAAACGGTTATCAGGTCTTAAAAGAGATTAGAGAAACCAGCCAGATCCCTATAATAATGCTTACAGCAAAAGTTGAGGAAAGTGACGAATTACTTGGCTTTGAACTGGGTGTTGATGAATATGTATGCAAGCCGTTTTCGCCTAAAACCCTTGTTGCGAGGGTTGAAGCAATACTTCACCGCAGAGAAGTTGAAAGTCAGGTAACCATTGAAGAGGGTGGCATTGTTATAGATAAAGGTGCTCATACCGTTACAATAGATGGTGAACCTATCGAGGTGTCTGCTAAAGAGTTTGAACTTTTAGCTTACTTTGTTGAGAATAAAGGTATTGCATTATCAAGAGATAAGATATTAAACAATGTCTGGAACTACGACTATTTTGGAGATGCAAGAACCATAGATACCCATGTTAAAAAGCTTCGAAGCAAGATGAAAGATAAAGGCGATTATATAAAAACTGTCTGGGGTATGGGGTACAAATTCGAGTGCTAGACAGATTGTTGAGTTTGAATAAGGCTTGTGATAAAATGAGCCTTGTTTTTTTAATTAGATGGTGAGGGTAAAAAATGATTACAACTGTTACATTAAATGCATCGATAGATAAAGCCTATCAGATGTCTGTCCCTGTAGAGGGTGGAACTGTTATGCGAGTTGCAAGTGTTGTTAACTCTGCAGGTGGAAAAGGCTTAAATGTTGCAAGAATTATTGATCTGTGTGGAGAAAAGGTTAAAGCTACAGGCTTTGTAGGCGGATTCAATGGCCAGTATCTTGAGGATATGCTCACAAAAGATGGTGTAGAGCATGCATTCACTCATACACAGTCAGAGACAAGAAGCTGTATTAATATTTTGGATGAAAAATTTTCATCAACAGAATTTTTGGAGCCAGGTCGTCCTGTTTCTAAGGAGGAAGTAGAATCGTTCCTTAATAGTTTTGAGGATGTTATCAAGGATAGCAATGTAGTAGCAATGTCAGGAAGTGCTCCGGAAGGCGTGCCAAAAGATATTTATGCTAAACTTGTAGAGATAATAAAGAAGGCAGGCAAAACTGCTTTAGTAGATACCTCTGGAGCATATCTTGAAGAAGCAATCAAAAGCAAGCCATTTATGATTAAACCAAATCGCGATGAGCTTGAAGTTCTTTATAACACAAAGATTAATTCTATAGAAGAGACAATTCCTTACGCGAAAAAACTTCACGAAGAAGGAATCGATTATGTAGTAATATCACTAGGTAAAGATGGAGCACTTCTTGTTTGTGATGAAGGAATCTATCAGGGAAAACCACCTAAGATGGAAGTAGTTAACACCGTTGGATGTGGAGACTCTATGGTGGGCGGATTTGCTGTTGGTATAAGCAGAGGATACAGCGCAGCAGATACTCTTAAGTATGCAGTTGCGGTTGCCTCAGCAAATGCGTTAGAAGCAAAGACGGGAGATATTAAACCGGAAAATCGAGACAAAATATATGAGCAGGTTGAAATAATAAGCCTTTCTTAATAAAAAGCCTCACGCTTAAATGGCGTGAGGCTTTTTTGTTACATATGCTCTTCTATAGAAAATAATTGAAAGTGCTGTGGCTATGCACCAGCCGATTGGCCAGGCAGTCCATATACCGACGTACCCTAAAGAGGTCTTGGCTAGTACAATTGCAAGAACAACTCTAAGTACAAGGTCGGTAAACGTTGCAGTCATAAATTTTTTCATCAGACTGGAACCACGTAAGATGCCATCAGCGACAAGCTTTGCTGAAACAACAAAATAAAATGGTGCAAGTATTTTTAGATATAAAGTTGCAGAGCGAAGCGCCTCGGTAGATGGATTGTCGAGGAACAATGATAGTAATACATGTGGGAATATAAAGTATAAAAGACTGATAGGAAGGCAAATGCACCAAACAAGTTTTATTCCGGACACAAATCCTTCATTAATTCGTGATATCTTTTTAGCACCAAGATTTTGAGAGGTGAAGTTTGAAACACCGTTTCCCAAGGTGGTGAATGAAGTAATTACAAGGTTGTTTAGTTTTACGCCTGCGGCATAACCTGCTATTACACCTGCTCCAAAGCTATTAATTACGCCTTGTATGATGATGTTTCCGATGGAGATAAAGCTTTGCTGAAGGATGCTAGGAACTGCAATAGTTATAAATTGCTTAAAAATATGTGAGTCAAAGACGGAGGGCTTATTTTCTGCCTTGAGTTTACCAGTTTTATAGAAAACAAATATGATTGCTAATACACAGCTTATTCCCTGGCAGATAAATGTTGCCCATGCTACACCGGCGATCCCCATATCTAAGGTGGTGACAAATACTACATCGAGAGCGATGTTGCTAAGGGATGATACAGCAAGAAAATAGAAGGGCGTTTTTGAATCTCCAAGTGCAGAGAAAATTCCTGTTGCGAGATTATAAAAGAACACAAAAGGAAGCCCCAGTACATATATGTTAAGGTAAAGTAGAGAATCAGCCAGAAGATCCGAAGGGGTGTGGATGAGAGTAAGGAGTTCTTTGCCACCTATAAAACCAATCAGCATTAAAATAATGCAGATGACACCGCTTGATAATAATGAAGTATTGATAGAGGTTTTCATTGAGGAATAGTCTTTACTGCCAAAGTATCTTGCAGTAATTACAGAACATCCGATATTGCATCCAAATGCAAAAGCAATATAGATTAATGTGATTTCATAACTGTTGCCTACAGCAGCCAAGGCGTTTTCACCAAGAAATCTGCCGGCTATAAGAGAGTCGGCTATATTGTAGAGTTGCTGGAAAACGACGCTTCCGAAGAGGGGAAGGCAAAATTTCCAAAGTACTTTTTGTGGATTTCCTATTGTTAAATCTTGCATGATTATTACTCCTTGCTTTATAGCCGTTAGGTATTATAATCCTTATTATGAAAAAAACAACACTTACAAAACAATTTATGATAATTATTTGGGGAGTCATAGCCTTGGCTATGCTCTTTTGCTGGGTTCTTTTAAGTCATTTTTCGGAAAGATACTATCAGCACACTCGTATACGTGTTTTGGAAGATGCATATGATGTTGTAAATGATGCATCTAAAAGTGGAACTATAGTGTCGGAAGAATTTAAGGATGAGATAGATAAGATTACTATAAGAAACAATATGTCTCTCATTATATATGATAAGAATGGATCTCCTGCGTACACTTCAGGAAGTGATTCGGATATGATGGTAAGACGATATTTTGACATACTGGTATCAAAGAATTTTGCTAATGGGGATGCTGTTGTTGAAACAAAAGACGGTTATGTCATTTTAAAACAGCACGATGATAAGCTTGATACTGATTATATGACAATGTATGCGATGCTTGGTGGTGGAGAGTCTTTGCTTATGAGCTTCTCGCTTGAAAGTATCACTGATATGGCGGCAACTTTTAACCAGTATATTATTTTTGTTGGATTAATTGTAATGGTTCTTTCTGGAGTTGTTGTATTTTATGTTTCAAAAAGTGTCTCAATTCCGGTAACAAGACTCACTGAGATAAGTAGAAGAATGAGCAATCTTGATTTTGAAGCAAAGTATGAACCATCAGGGCTTGGTAATGAAATAGATGAACTGGGGTCATATATTAATAAGATGAGTGAAAACCTCGAGAATACAATTGGTGAGTTAAAAGAGGCAAACGTAAAGCTTAAGGAAGATCTTTATAAAAGAGAAGAGGCTGAGAAGAGAAGGACAGAGTTTTTGTCTGGGGTCTCGCATGAATTAAAAACACCTATTTCGATAATACAAGGATATGCAGAAGGGCTTGAGGATTGCGTAAACGACGATGAAGAAAGCCGTAATTATTACTGTCAGGTAATACAGGACGAGGCAAAGAAGATGAATCATATCGTCCAGGAAATGCTTGATCTTACTCATATTGAATATGGCCAGGATTTCGTGAATATGTCCAGATTCAATGTTATTGAGCTTTTATATGGAATGGTAAATGCTGCTGATATTCTTCTAAAATCAGAGGACATAAAAGTTAAACTTCCCAAGCAGACAGAAGTTTATGTGTGGTCTGATGAATCTTTGATAGAAAAAATAGTGGATAATTATTTGTCGAATGCAATCCATTATTGCCTGAATGAAAAAGAAATAGAGATATCTTGTGAAAAGATAGATGGAGTTGTACGTGTTGGCGTCTTTAATACAGGGGATACTTTGCCAGAAGAAGAGAAGGATAGAATTTGGGAGAAATTTTACAAGGTTGATAAAGCCAGAACCAGAGAATATGGCGGGTCAGGAATAGGACTATCTGTAGTAAAAGCCATAATGGAGGTTTTGGGTAGAAATTACGGAGTGGAAAATAAAGAAAATGGAGTATTGTTCTGGTTTGAATTAGAAAGTGCTTCATAACTGTTTTCGTTGACAATGAATATATCATTTGATAAATTTATTAGGTATACATAATTCTTATTTTCATGGATGAAACATTGAAGAAAAACGCGATTATTCTTTTGGCAGCAGGGCTCATTATGATGATGCTCACAGGCTGCGGCACACCGATGTATAGTTTGACTGACAATGAGGCAGGCCTCATTGCTAATTACTGTGCAAACTGTGTTGCTAAATTTAATAGATTTCAGGGCGATGGAATGGTCTTTGTTGTGAATAAGACCACGGCAGAGCAACAGGCTGCGCTTACAGGAAATAAGCCACAGGTAAGTGAGAGTGAGCCAGAAGATGATACATCAATAGAATTTGATGATTTGTCAGGTGGTCCTATACTTCCAGAAATCCCTGATGAATATTTCGAAGTGTCCCCTATGTCTATAGGTGAAATTTTGGGTTATCCAGAGTTACAGGTCATTTGTCACGACGTTTCTACTGTAGCAGAGTATAAAGAGGGCACATATCTTCTTTTAACCCCTTCTGAAGGAAATGCATATTTAGTTTTAAATATAAGTGTTTCTAATCCAACAAACGAGACTGTTTTCTGTGATTTTATTGCAAAAGAACCACAGTTTTTTGTAGAACTTCCAGATGGAACAAGAGCAGCATCATCAGGCACGATATTGCTTGATGATTTCTATACTTTCCAGGGAAATGTAGAACCTGGAATGACCGAAGAAACAGTTGCCTTGGTTGAAATCCCACAGACAGCAGCAAGTAACCTTAGTTCAGTGAAAATCTTCCTTGGAAGTCAGGGTAATTCAACAGAACTTCCTTTGATAAATTAGCCACATAATAAAGCTAAGGTACTAAAAATATAATCTATTCATAATTTAGTTTATATGGTATAATTTTCACAATGTAAAACCTTTTGGGGAGGTACAAGAATGGATACAAACATCTTATTAGAGTCAGGAACAAACGAGCTTGAAATTCTTGAGTTTGTTTTAGGCGACAACTATTACGGAATTAACGTAGCAAAAATTAAAGAAATTCTTCTTTATCAGCACGTTACACCAGTACCTAATGGTCATGAGTGCGTAGAAGGTATATTCATGCCACGTGATACTATGATTTCTGTAATCAGTCTTCGCAGATGTCTTGGATTACCTGATGGTGATATGGATGGAAAATTCATTATCACAAACTTTAATAAATTAAATATCGCATTCCATGTTGATGAGGTTGTTGGTATCCACAGAGTTTCGTGGGAAGAAATAATAAAGCCAGATGCTACCATCAATGTTGAGAAGAACGGTGTTGCATCGGGTGTTTCTACTGGTGTTATCAAGATGCAGGATAAGCTTGTAGTTATTCTTGATTTCGAGAAAATAGTTTCTGATATCAGCCCAGAGACTGGTCTTAAGGTTTCAGATCTTGAAAATTATGTTTCAAAGGATCGTTCTAAGAGCCCAATTCTTCTTGCTGAGGATTCGCCACTTCTTTCTAAACTCATCACTGAGTGCCTTAGAAAAGCTGGTTATACAAATCTTATTGTTAATGCAAATGGACAGGAAGCATGGGATAAGCTTGTAGCATTTAGAGATGCAGGTACAGCTCATGAAAATGTTCATCTTATCATCACAGATATTGAGATGCCACTTATGGATGGTCACAGACTTACAAAGCTTGTGAAAGAAGATAGTAACCTTAAGGACATCCCACTTGTAATCTTCTCATCACTCATAAATGACGAGATTTATCGTAAGGGTGAGTCACTTGGAGCTGATGCACAGCTTACCAAGCCTGAAATTGGTAACTTGGTAAAGACGGTTGACGAGCTGATCGAGAAATACGAGAAGGTCCGCGCAGAATAAATGTTAGGGTGCCTTCAGGCACCCTTTTATTTTAGGAGAATAAATTGGCTAATAACGAAGACTATCTTGATAGCCTGCTAAACTCCATATCGAAAGTCAAAGATGACATCAATAAAGAGGAAGAATCGACTGTAAAGAGAGCTTCCTCTCTTTCTGCTACCCCTAAAATGAGTTCGGATGATGATTTCTTATCTGCCAATGGAATAGATCCATTTGAGGCAGATCCTTTTGATGGACTCATAAAAGAAAAGAGAAAAGAATATTCTGATCTTGATTTCTTGAAAGAATTTGAAGAGGAACTTCTTTCCGGGGAAGCTGATAGATTTATTCGTGATTTTGAAACCGAACTTGATGAAGAGGAAGCTCAGGAAGCTGATGAATTGCCTGATGATTCTCTTATGGACAGTATCGAAGGTATTGTTTCGGTTGCCAAAAAACAGGCTAATGTAGAAATGGCTGGCGATTTATCAGAGGCCATGGAAGCTGCAAAAGTCGAAGTTGAAAATGAATCTCCAGAAATTGGTTTTGGCGAAGATCTTGATTCTTTAAGTGATATATCTTTGGATTTAGGTGATTTGGGATCTGAAAGTGAAACAGAGACTTCAGAAGATTCTGACGAGCTAGTAGAAGAAGGTGATTTGTCATTAGACATAGGACTTGACTCTGGCTTTGATGAACTTGGAGAAGAGTCACTTCTTGACGAGAATGCAGATGTAGATTTGGATGAGCTGGCCCTTGGAGATGAGGACTTAGCTGATATTAATGATATGATGAATGCCGATGCTATGGGAGAAGCCATTGAAGGTGTCGGTGATGAATTAGATGAAAATACCCGCAGATCCATTGAGGGTGAAGATACCGCTTCATTAGAAGAAGCGCCAAAGGGATTTAAAGGATTTTTGGCAAAACTTAAGACTATCATCTTTGGAGAAGATGACGAGGAAGATGAGCCAAAGGTTGAGATTTCCATGTCGGATGAGGAGCTTGAAGGTCTTTCAGAAGAACAGCTTGAAATCATGAAAAATCTGGCTTCGGGTGCTCCTGATGAGCCAGCAGAGGGTGGCAAGAAAAAGAAAAAAGAAAAGAAGGAAAAGCCACCAAAAGAGAAGAAAGAAAAGGCTCCAAAGCCAAAGAAGGAGCCAAAACCAAAGAAAGAAAAAGAACCTAAGGAAAAGGACAATACACCTCCTTTACCAAAGGCAATGATAATAATTCCACTTCTATTATTAGGATCTGTTTTGGCACTAATCATTGGCGGAACTAATATGCTTAGCCATGGACTTGCTGTTTCAGGAGCTAAAAAGAGCATTGATTCTGGAGATTATCTTGAAGCATATTCTTCACTTGAAGGTATTAAAATTAAAGGTGAAGATGAAGAAGCATTATGGATGAAGACTCAAATTCTTGCGTGTGTTGATTATGAGATAGACTGTTACCATGATTTCATGGAAGAACAGAGATATGATTTGGCTTTGGATAGCCTGATATGTGGTCTTGGTCGAGCAAATGCAAATAAGGCAAATGCCGATTATTATGCAGTTGGCGACAGGCTCACTGTTATGGAAAAAGAAATTGTTGAGTCACTTTCTACCCAGTTTAATGTAGATAAAGAAGAAGCTCTTGAAATCTACGCTCTTCGCAGACGAACAGAGTATACTCACAGACTTTATGATTTCTTGGAAAGGGCAGGAATACCTTACTAAAATGATAGCTATCATTGATTATGATGCAGGTAATTTAAAAAGTGTAGCAAAGGCGCTGGAATTTCTTTCAGCGCCTTGTATTGTTACTAGGGACCGTGATGAGATATTAAATGCAGATAAAGTCATCCTTCCTGGAGTAGGAAACTTTGGCGACTGCATGGAAAAACTTGAAAATTACGGTCTTGTTTCAATAATAAAAGAAGTTGTAGCTAAAGGTACGCCTTTCCTGGGAATTTGTCTTGGCTTTCAGCTTTTGTTTGAAAGTAGTGATGAAGCACCTGGGGTAAAAGGTCTTTCGCTTTTGCCAGGCAAAATTTTAAGGATTCCTGAGGGGAATGGATTAAAGATTCCTCAGATTGGATGGAACTCTTTGGAACTTTGCAATGATGGCGCTTTATTCAAAGGTATAAAGGATGAATCTTATGTTTATTTCGTTCATTCATATTACCTTGAATCAGATGCAGATTTTGTAAAAGCAAAAACCCCATATGGAATTAACCTTTCTGTATCGGTTGAGAAAGATAATATATTTGGTACGCAGTTCCATCCTGAAAAAAGTGGAAATGTGGGACTTTCGATTTTAAAGAATTTTTTGGAGCTTTAGATGTTTACAAAAAGAATTATTCCATGCCTTGATGTGAAAAATGGCAGAGTAGTAAAAGGAATTAACTTCGTAAACTTAATAGATGCTGGCGACCCGGTTGCTGTAGCAAAAGCTTATGATGAGGCCGGTGCTGATGAAGTGGTATTTTTGGATATCACAGCGTCTTTTGACGGCAGATCAACAGTAGTTGATATGGTTAGAAAAGTCGCAGAGCAGATGTTTATACCTTTTACAGTTGGTGGTGGTATTTCATCAGTTGATGATTTTAAACTTTTATTAAGAGAAGGTGCAGACAAGATTTCAGTAAATTCTGCGGCAATAGATAGGCCAGAGCTTGTTTCTGAAGCCGCTGATAAGTTTGGAAGCCAGTGTGTTGTTGTAGCTATCGATGCAAAAAGACGCGAAGATGGCTCTGGCTGGAATATTTATAAACATGGTGGCAGACTTGATTGTGGCATTGACGCAGTTGAGTGGGCAGCAAAAGTTGAAAAGCTTGGAGCAGGTGAAATTCTTCTCACCAGTATGGATTGTGATGGCACGAAGGCCGGATATGATATAGAACTTACAAAAGCTATTTCGAGTGAACTAAAAATACCTGTAATTGCATCTGGCGGTGCAGGTGAATTGTCACATTTTTATGATGCATTAACAGTGGGCGGTGCAGAGGCAGCTCTTGCAGCTTCGCTATTCCACTACAAAGAACTTGAAATTAAAGAAGTAAAAGAATACTTAAGAGGCAGAGGCGTTTCAGTTAGACTGTAACTTGTCAAACTAAAGTACCGGTGGTACAATGACGATATCTATAGTAGGACAAGGATGTTCTTTTTAGATTCAAAGGAGTGAAGATTATGACAGTTAATAATTCTAATCTTAATATAGGCTCACTTATGGGAAGTATGAACAGAACTTCTTCTCCAATGAGTGGCATTTATGAGAATCTTGGTCAGGCTAAGATGATCGCTGGCGGTGGTTATCACAAGCTTTTATCCAACTATTATAAGCAATATAATAAAGAGGGCGAGGCAAAGACAAATAATTCCACATCAGCCGATGATGCTAAGACTATTGAGAGAGTTAAGTCTTCAGCGGATGAATTATCAAAAGCAGCAGAGAGCCTTCGCGGAGAAAAGCAGTATAGCAAAGATAATATGGATGAGCTTTACAAGAAAGTTTCAGCATATGTCGATGCATATAATGATACTGTGGACGTTGCAGATGACTCAAATACTAAGGGCGTTTTATCAGCTGGATCAAAGATGGTAAAAAGCACTGCGGCAAATGAGAGTATGCTTTCAAAGGTTGGTATTTCAGTTGATTCAAAGAATAAGCTTTCTATTGATAAAGAAAAGTTTATGGCAGCTGATGTAAATACCATGAAAACTCTTTTTGCAGGCTCTGGTTCTTATGGTTATCAGACTAAACTTCAGGCTTCCATGATGAAGAATGCAGAAGAGGTTGAAGCTAAAAAGACAGCTACTTATAATGCTGATGGTAAGTACGGAAATAATTACGCATCAAGCTATAACGATTACATTTAATTAATTATTATACGACTTTTGCAGGCGGGAAATTCCCGCCTGTTTTTTTGACTTTTTTTATGAAGTAATCTAGTAAAGAATACTAGCTTTTATGTTGTTTTGTATCACATTGTTTTTGCAAAAATCGTGTGATACAATTCGAAAAGGATTATAAATATTGAAGCAAAAATGGAGAGAAAATGAAGACTGCAATACTGACAGACAGCAGCTGTGGAATGACCCAAAAAGAGGCTAAAGAACTTGGCGTTTATATGCTGCCGATGCCATTTTATATTAATGATGAATTGTATTACGAAGAAGTAGATTTGTCTCAGGATGAATTCTATGAGAAGCTTCTTAATGATGTAAATATCAAGACCTCACAGCCACTACCAGGTGATGTTATGGATATGTGGGAGTCCTTGTTAAAAGAATATGATGAAATCGTGTATATTCCACTTAGCAGTGGCCTGTCTGGTTCAGCAGAGGCTGCAAAGCTTTGGGCAAGTGAATATGATGGTAAGATTGTTGTAGTAGATAATCAGAGAGTATCAGTTACATTAAGGTCTTCGGTTCGTGATGCTAAAATCATGGCGGATAAAGGGAAAAGCGCAAAGGAAATTTGTAAAATCCTTGAAAAGACAAAGCTTGAGTCATCAATTTACATTATGGTTGATACATTAAGCTATCTTTCTAAAGGAGGAAGACTTACTCCTGCTGCTGCAGCGATAGGAACATTGCTTAAGATAAAACCTGTTCTTCAGATTCATGGTGAAAAGCTGGATGCTTTTGCTAAAGCCAGATCGGTAAAGCATGCAAAAGCGACTATGCTTGAAGCTGTAGAGAAGGATATGAAGAAGAGATTTAAGAATGATGAGTGTGAGATTGCTATGGCGTACACTCACAATCCTGAAGATGCAGAGATTTTCAAAGCTGAAGTTGTGGAAAAGCTGGGAATATCGCCAGAAGATATAGTAATGAATCCCTTGGCATTAAATATTGCGTGTCATATAGGCCCTGGAGCGTTGGCTCTCACAGTTAGTAAAAAGCTTAATCTTTAATGAAAAAAAATTATTTCTTACGCATCCTATCAGCTCTTTTGCTAATAGGATGTATTATTTTCATATTCCATAATTCCCTGCAACCAGGTGTTGTATCAGAGGCAAAAAGCGAAGGAACTACAGGATTTTTAAGGAAAATCCTGGGTGTGGTTATGTCAAAATTTCTTGAAGATGATCACTATGTAAGAAAACTCGCGCACGTGTTTGAATTTGCTGTTTTAGGTATTCTTGCAATGGTAAATATAAAAGTATGGAATGTGGTTAAACGCCAATATTACATAGGGGGACTTTGCTTTGGAGTTCTAATTGGAGCGATTGATGAAACAATTCAGCTTTTTGTTCCGGGCAGATCGGGAATGTTCACAGATGTATTGATTGATTTTTCTGGCTTTGTCGTGGGATTTTTCCTTTGCCTAATGCTGTCTTTATGGTATAATAAATCGCAATGTGCCAAAAAGAGCACTTAAGGAGGAATGGAAATGATTAAAGCAGTTGTAGGCGCCAATTGGGGTGACGAGGGAAAAGGTAAGATTACCGATATGCTCGCTGAAAACGCAGACATTATCGTGCGTTTCCAGGGTGGAGCAAATGCAGGACATACCATTAAAAATCACTATGGTAAGTTTGCCCTTCACACTTTGCCTTCAGGAGTATTTTATGATCACACCACCAGCATCATTGGTAATGGTGTAGCACTTGATATTCCAAAGCTTTTTAATGAGATAAAGAGTATTACAGATCAGGGCGTTCCAGCTCCAAAGATTTTAGTATCAGACAGAGCACAGATTGTTATGCCTTATCATGTTCTTTTTGATCAGTACGAAGAGGAGAGACTTGGTGGTAAGTCATTTGGCTCTACAAAGTCAGGTATTGCTCCTTTCTATTCTGATAAGTACGCTAAGATTGGTTTCCAGGTTTCAGAACTTTTTGATGAAGAACTTCTTCAGGAAAAGGTGGAAAGAATCTGTGATATTAAGAATGTAACCTTAGAGCATCTTTATCATAAGCCAGCTCTTAAGCCAGAAGACCTTCTTGACACTCTTCATGAGTACAAGAAAATGGTTGAGCCTTATGTATGTGATGTATCTTTATTCCTTTGGAATGCACTTAAAGAAAATAAGACCATTCTTCTTGAGGGTCAGCTTGGTACCTTAAAGGATCCTGATCACGGTATCTATCCTATGGTAACTTCAAGCTCAACTTTAGCATCATACGGTGCAATTGGATGCGGCGTTCCACCATATGAAATCAAGCAGATTATCACTGTTGTAAAGGCTTATTCTTCAGCAGTTGGTGCTGGTGCATTTGTTTCTGAAATCTTTGGTGATGAGGCTGATGAGCTTAGAAACAGAGGCGGTGATGGTGGAGAGTTTGGTGCTACCACAGGTCGTCCTCGTAGAGTAGGCTGGTTCGATGTTGTTGCATCAAAGTATGGCTGTAGAATGCAGGGTACTACTGATGTTGCTTTTACTGTACTTGATGTACTTGGCTATCTTGATGAAATCCCAGTATGTACTGGATATGAAATAAATGGCGAAGTTACTACAGACTTCCCTGTAACCCATCTTCTTGAGAAGGCTAAGCCAGTTATCGAGAAGCTTCCAGGCTGGAAATGTGATATCCGTGGAATTAAGAAATACGAAGAACTTCCTAAAGAGTGTCGCGATTATATCGAGTTTGTTGAAGAAAAACTTGGATTCCCAATCACTATGGTTTCAAATGGACCAGGTCGTGACGATATAATCTACAGAGAATCAAAACTTAAGTAAAAATATTATGGCGCGCTTCGGCGCGCCGTTTCTATAAGTGGAGGAATTTATGACAATTTCACTTTGCATGATTGTAAAAAATGAAGAAAATGTTTTAGGCAGATGTCTTGATACTGTGGCTGATCTGATGGATGAAATCATTATTGTAGACACTGGATCTACGGACGCTACAAAAGAGATTGCGGCTAAGTATACAGATAAGATTTATGATTTTGAATGGGTAAATGATTTTTCTGCCGCAAGGAATTTTTCTTTTGAAAAGGCTACCTGTGATTATATCTATGCGCCAGATGCAGATGAAGTTTTAGATGAGGTGAACAGGGAAAGATTTAAAGCTTTAAAAGAAAATCTTTTGCCTGAAGTTGATATTGTGCAGATGCATTACATTACAGCATCAGAAAATGAAACTGTTTTAAACTCTGTAAAAGAACTTAGACCAAAACTTTTTAAAAGACTTCGCACTTTTACATGGGTAGATCCCGTGCATGAAATAGTGCGCCTTGATCCAATCGTGTTTGATAGTGATGTGGAAATTCTCCACATGCCTGAGGGTGTTCATGGCAAGCGTGATTTTGGAATCTTCATAAGAACTCTTGAAAAAGAAGGTACATTATCAAAGCGTCTTGCAAATATGTATGCAAGAGAACTGCTTAAAACAGGAGATTTATCTGATTTAGAAAACGCTGAAGGCTTTGCGAGAATGCTTTTTGAAAGTGGAAAAGCAGAGGAGTCAAAGTGGGGCGAAGCTTTATTGGCAAAACTTTACAGATTGTCAGAAAATGATTATGAGTTTATGAAAATCGCTCTTTGTGATGTTGCAACTACCCCAAGTAGTGAAACCTGCTGTGAAATAGGTCACTTTTATTTGGGAAAGGGAGATTATTCTGAAGCAGCTATGTGGTATCAGAATGCAGCGTATGAGACTGATCCAGTTCTTGATATTCACAGTAAGGGATCGATTTCTCTTGGCGGAATAGTAGAGTGCTACGAAAAGCTTCTTGCCATGGCAAATGAATCAGATGATGTGGGTGCTCAGATTGCATATGAGGGCGCACTCGAAGATGCAAAGATAGCACTAGATAGTTGGGAAGTTCCAATGTAGATGATAAAAGGAGAGGATTAATCCTCTCCTTTAAATTTTTTAATCATTTGAATTAATAGCCATATTGTGATTGGAATCAGAACTGTGGCAGCTATTGAGGCTGCAAAGAATTTAAACCAGTCGCCCTGACCTGTTATGGCTATGACTAAAGTTAAGACATATAATCCAACAAGAATAATTATGCCGATAATTGCTAAAATCTGTTTAATCTTTTTCATGGGTAAAATAGTAACAAAACGCACAACTATAGTCAATGGTGGTATAATTTGAGTATGAACGTTAATGATTGCTTATTAATAATATATCCTGCACTGTGGCTCTTTTTGACCTTTTATAAAGCTGTTTTGTATAAGGGTGATGAGTTTTCTCCATCAATGTGGAATCGAGAGCAGGTTAAACTGTTGCAGGGAGTTTCCTGCGTAGGTGTAATATTGCACCATCTTACTCAAATGATAACTTCCTATGGGAGCGTTAAACATGGACCTATTACCATTTTTAGTTCCATGGGGATTCTTTTTACTTCTGTTTTTTTCTTTTCCACCGGGTTTGGGCTTATTACAAGCGTATACAACAATCCTGATTATCTTAAAACCTTTTTAAGACACAGATTGTCTATTGTATTAATTCCATTTTTTACTGCCAATACTATTTATACATTGCTTCGAATTTACTATAAGGGCATTGCAATGTCTAAAATGGACATCGCAAGATCCGTACTTGGACTTGTGCTTTTGAATGGAAACGGCTGGTATATAGTTGAAGTAGTTTATCTGTATTTGATTTTTTATATATTATTCAGGCTGATTAAGAAAAAAGATATAGCGCTTGTTTTGCTTTGCGTAGCGACTATTGTGATGATTCGATACGCATTGGTTTTAGGTCATGACTATAGCGATATAGGCGATGTACATTTTCATGGTGAGTGGTGGTATAACTCGACCATCGTTTTTGTGATGGGAATTATTTTTGCGAGATTTAAGAATGGTATAGTTTCCACTTTAAAAAAGAATTATAAAATAATAGTTATTTTGACAGCGCTGCTTTTTGTCGTGGCTTTTGTGATTGAGGAGAAAATTCTTGTTACTCATGGCTATTATAGAGAATCTTATGTGGGGCAGAAAGTAAGCGATGCTTTTATAACTCTTGTGGCTCAAATGGTTCTTTGCTTATTCTCTACGTTCCTGGTTCTTTTGATAAATATGAAAATAAGCATTGGAAATAAAGTGGTTAAAGGACTTAGCGTTATTTCAACAGAGCTATTTCTTATACATCAGGTTTTTGTTTCTGTTATTTTTAACTTTTCTAAAGTTGATCCATTTTATATATATGCAGTCGTGCTCTTATGCAGTATACCGGCAGCCATTATTGTGCACTTTATAAATAAGCCTTTGATTTTACTTTTTCAGGATAAATCAATATTAAGGAGACTGTTAACAAAGCGAAATAAAATGATAATTGCAGCGATAGCTATTTTGATTATGATTTTTGTAGCTTTACGCGGATTAAGGGTACTATTGTTTATGTTATAGGGATTTGCTATAATGTTTCAGTTATTTATAGAACACAAATTATATTTATTATGATAGGAGAATAGAGATGGCATTATTACAGGAATGGCAGAAAAAAGCTTATGATGAAACTGCAGATAAGGGATCACTTCAGAGATTCTGGCAGTCATATTTCAAGAAAGAGCAGAGTGTATATGAAAAGCTTCTTGCTAATCCAGATGAGAAGGTAACAGGTACCGTAAAGGAACTTGCCGAAAAATATGAGCTTACAGTTGAAGAAATGACAGGTTTCCTCGATGGAATCAACGATTCGCTTGTTAAGCCTAATCCGATTGAAACAATGGAGGAAGACACCAAGGTTTCTTTAGCATTTGATAAAGAAAAGCTTTACAAGAACATGGTAGCAGCTGATGCTGACTGGCTCTATGGTCTTGA
>JAKSSE010000014.1 GCA_024403255.1 Lachnospiraceae bacterium | reverse complement strand
CTTACCGTTGCTATTAATGTCAACACACTTGTAAGAATCATAACAATTACAAAAACATTTATATTTTCATTGCCGGACATAGTTCCAAATTCACCTGTTAGTAAAAGATAAGGTATCAATATTATCGCTGCCGATGACAACTGAATAATAGTCTTCGCATAAGCATTCTCAATATTTATCATCTTGTTAAGCATTACCACAGTCGAATAAAAAGCAGCAGCTCCAAGTCCTAAAAATACACCTCTCAAATCAGCAAGACTTAAAGCTTGCCCCGCATCCATAACGCCTGCAACAAAAAGCATACCAATAATACTCACTATCGCACATATAGTTTTCTTTACCCCAAGCTTTTCTTTTAATACAAGCGGCGATAAAAAGATAACTATAGTTGGCTGCATATAATAGCAAAGGGTCGCCGTAGCTACAGTTGTGTAATTAAATGCTTCAAATAAAAGTATCCAGTTGATGCCAATAAAGCCACCTGAAACGATAGTTAAAATCAAAGACTTTCTATCAATATCCTTACCTAGCTTTATACCCTTTAGCTTTACAAAAACAAGCAAAAACAAAGAGCCTACAACGCCCCTTATAAATGCAAGCATCCCTGAAGATAATGGAATGTATCTTCTGAAGACACCAATTGTTCCAAAAATCAGCATGGAACTTATTATTAAAATGTATGATTTTGTTGCTTTAGTATCTCTCATTGTTGTAATAATTCCTTCTTTACTATTTTAGGCATACAACAAAAAAGCGCAAGAGATATATGTTTTCCTCTCGACGGCGTGTGTAGCCGGCGAAGGAAAATCATATATCCTTGCGCTTGAAACCTTGCGAAAGTCTAACCCTACAAGTTGGTATATCCCATCAAGAACTCATCAACTTCTCTAGCACAGTCGCGGCCCTGGCGAATTGCCTTAACAACAAGTGACTGTCCGGTGTGCATATCCCCTGCAGTAAATACTTTATCAACCGAAGTCTTAAATGAGTCACTAGAAGTTGCTACATTGGTGCGACCATCAAGTTCAACTCCAAATGCATCAGTAACATAAGCTTGTGATCCAAGGAAACCTGCTGCAATAAGAACAAGCTGACATGGTACTTCTTTTTCTGAACCAGCTACAGGAACCATCATGCGACGTCCTGATTTCTCGTCAAGCTTTGACTCAAGGCTAACAAGAACAGCACTCTTAAGGTTGCCAGATTTATCCTTTTTGAACTCTTTAACAGTAGTGGTATAGATTCGTGGATCATGTCCAAATACTGCGATGGCTTCCTCCTGACCGTAGTCTGTTTTGCAGACAAGTGGCCACTGTGGCCATGGGTTTGACTCTGCTCTTTCATCTGGTGCCTTTGGCATCATCTCAAGCTGAGTTACAGATTTTGCACCGTGACGCACACAGGTACCTACACAGTCATTACCAGTATCACCACCACCAATTACTATTACGTCTTTATCTTTTGCTGAAATGAAGGTTCCTTCTTTAAGCCCAGAGTCCCAAAGGCTCTTTGTGGTAGAAGTAAGAAAATCTACTGCAAAATAAATTCCTTTAGCATCTCTTCCATCCGCCTGAATATCTCTTGGGTTTGAAGCTCCGCAGGCAAGAATAACTGCATCAAATTCTTTGAGAAGATCTTTTGCCTTTACATCTTTGCCTACATCAACAGAAGTCTTAAATACTATTCCCTCTTCTTCCATAATAGAAACTTTTCTATCAATAATCTGCTTTTCAAGCTTCATATTTGGAATGCCATAACGAAGAAGACCACCAACCTTATCGCTTCTTTCGTAAACAGTTACAAGATGTCCACGTGAATTAAGCTGGTCAGCAACCGCAAGGCCCGAAGGACCTGAACCAATTACAGCGACCTTTTTGCCGGTTCTCACAGTTGGAGCTTTCGCATCTGCAAGACCATTTGCATATGCATACTCGATGATTGCCATCTCATTTTCTTTTGTTGCAACAGCGTCACCATTAAGTCCACAGGTACATGCTTTTTCGCAAAGACCAGGACAAACTCTACAGGTAAACTCAGGGAAGTTAGAAGTTTTATGAAGCCTTAAATATGCCTGTTCAAAATTTCCTCTATATACCAAATCGTTCCATTCTGGAATTAAGTTGTTAAGAGGACATCCTGAAGTCATACCTTTTATAGTCATACCTGACTGACAAAATGGTACGCCACACTCCATGCAACGCGCTCCCTGTTTTTGCTGTTCTTCCAAAGAAAGAGGAATATGAAATTCGTTAAAGTTTTTAATTCTTTCTAATGGATCAATAGCGCTAGCTACTTTTCTTTCGTAATCTAAAAATCCAGTTGCCTTTCCCATATCTATACCTCTTACTTGGTCAATGCGTTAAATGCTTCAATCTGTGCCTGCTCAGCGGTGTAACCTTTTTCTTCCATCTGAAAGATAGTTCTCATCATCTTCTTGTAATCATGAGGAATAATCTTCTTGAATTTTGGAAGGTACTCACTGAAGTTCTCTACTATTTCTTTACCCTTCTTTGAATTAGTCTTCTGGGCAAACTCGCTAATTATCTCCTTAAGTTCGATAACGTCATATTTATCTGTAACAGGCTCCAGCGATACCATCGACTTATTAAGCTTTCTGTAAAGTGATGCATCCTCATCAAGTACATATGCAATACCACCACTCATACCAGCTGCAAAGTTCTTTCCAGTCTGTCCAAGAACAACGGCACGACCACCAGTCATGTACTCACAACCATGGTCTCCACAACCTTCTACAACTACTGTCGCACCAGAGTTACGAACCGCAAATCGCTCACCTACAACACCGTTGATAAATGCCTTACCAGAAGTTGCACCATAAAGCGCTACGTTTCCTACTATGATATTCTCATCTTCTTTGTATGCAGCATCCTTTGATGGGTAAACAATAAGTTCACCACCAGAAAGGCCCTTTCCAAAGTAATCATTGCTATCGCCTTCAAGCTCAAGCGTAAGTCCCTTAGGAATGAATGCTCCAAAACTCTGACCGCCTGCACCGTGGCAAAGAACATGGAAGAAATCTGGTTCAAGTGACTCACCATACTCCCTTGTAAGTTCTGCACCAAGCAAAGTACCAACTGATCTGTCTGTGTTAGTAATATCAATTTCAAGGCTCTGCTTCTTATCTTTAGCCTTGTTAAATGCTTTTACAAGAACCTTCTCATCAATAGTCTTTTCAAGCTCGAAGTCGTACTCATTCTTCTTTTCGTAGCAGATTTTTCCAGCCTCTTTGATATATGGATTATCAATGATTGCTGACATATCAATCTTTCCAAGACGGCCAACCTTAGCAAGGTCTTTAACCTGAAGAAGATCGCTTCTACCAACAAGCTCATCAACAGTCTTAACGCCAAGTTCTGCCATAATCTCGCGAAGTTCCTGTGCAATAAATTTCATGAAGTTTACAACATACTCTGGCTTACCCTTAAAGTTCTTGCGAAGCTCTGGGTTCTGAGTTGCAACACCTACAGGACAGGTATCAAGGTTACATACTCTCATCATTACACAGCCCATGGTTACAAGTGGAGCAGTTGCAAATCCGAACTCTTCTGCTCCAAGCATTGCTGCAATTGCAACGTCACGACCGCTCATCAATTTACCATCAGTCTCAATGATAACTTTGTTTCTAAGTCCATTCATGGTAAGAGTCTGATGAGCCTCTGCAAGACCAAGTTCCCAAGGAAGTCCTGCATTGTGAATTGAGCTTCTAGGAGCAGCACCAGTACCTCCATCATAACCTGAAATAAGGATTACCTTAGCACCTGCTTTTGCAACACCTGATGCTACAGTACCTACTCCGGCTTCTGATACAAGCTTAACGGAAATACGAGCCTGCTTGTTAGCATTCTTTAAATCGTAAATAAGCTGCGCCAAATCCTCAATAGAGTAGATATCATGATGAGGTGGTGGCGAAATAAGTGATACACCTGGGGTTGAAAGTCTTGTCTTAGCAATCCAAGGATATACTTTCTTTCCAGGAAGGTGACCACCCTCACCAGGTTTAGCACCCTGTGCCATCTTAATCTGAATTTCTTTTGCACTAACAAGATATTTGCTTGTTACACCAAATCGACCAGATGCTACCTGTTTAATTGCAGAGCAACGATCAAGTCCATCCTTTCCAATGGTAAGTCTTTCGTCTTCCTCACCACCTTCACCGGAATTTGACTTTCCGTGAATCATATTCATTGCAATTGCCATTGTCTCATGTGCCTCTTTAGAAATAGAACCATAAGACATAGCACCTGTTTTAAATCTCTTTACGATTTCATCAACCGACTCAACTTCATCAATGGAAACCTTTTTCTTTGAAGGCTTAAACTCAAGCATTCCACGAAGATTTCTAACTGAGTCTTCTTTATCAATAAGTGCACTGTACTCCTTGAAAGTCTTGTAATCACCAGTACGTGTAGCAAGCTGAAGAAGATGTATGGTTTCAGGATTATACATGTGTTCCTCTTTACCACTTCTCATCTTATGTGCTCCATGGCTATCCAAAGTTTCATCTGTGTGAAGCTCAAGTGGATCAAACGCTTTAGAATGCTGCATTTCAACATCCTTCTGAATATCCTCAAGACCAATACCACCGATACGGCTCACAGTACCCTTGAAGTATTTATTTACAACGTCCTCATTAATACCAATTGCCTCGAAAATTTTAGCACCCTGATATGACTGAATTGTTGAAATACCCATCTTAGATGCAATCTTGATAATACCACTGATTACAGCCTCATTATATGAATCAACTGCTGCATAGTAGTCTTTATCAAGCATATTCAAATCGATAAGTTCCTGAATTGACTCCTGTGCAAGATATGGGTTAATTGCAGATGCACCATATCCAAGAAGAGTTGCAAAATGATGTACTTCTCTTGGCTCACCAGACTCAAGAATAACTGAAAGACTGGTTCTCTTTTTGGTCTGTACAAGATACTGCTGAAGAGCAGATACAGCCAAAAGTGAAGGAATTGCAACACGGTTTTCATCAAGACCACGGTCAGAAAGGATTAATACGTTAGCTCCATCTCTGTGCGCTCTGTCTGCCTCAACAAAAAGATGATCAATTGCCTTTTCCAAAGAAGTATTTTTATAGTAAGTAATAGGAATAGTTTCTACCTTAAATCCTTCTACTTCCATATTCTTAATTTTAAGAATATCGGTATTTGTAAGAATTGGATTGTTGATGCGAAGCATCTTGCAGTTTTCTTCTTTCTCTTCAAGAACGTTACCACTATCTCCGAGGTAAATTGTTGTAGCAGTAACAATCTTCTCTCGAATTGAGTCAATAGGTGGGTTTGTAACCTGAGCAAAGAGCTGTTTAAAGTAGTTAAACAATGGCTGATGCTGATTTGATAAAACAGCAAGAGGAATATCAATACCCATCGCTCCAATACCTTCCGCTCCATTAAGAGCCATAGGTAAAATAGAGGTAGTAAGTTCCTCATACGAATAGCCAAATGCCTTCTGAAGTTTCTTTCTATCCTCTGCTGAATGATTTGGAACCTTTTTATTTGGAATTTTCAAATCATGAAGTTCAATAAGGTTCTTATCAAGCCACTCACCATAAGGCTGCTTGGTTGCATAAGAATTCTTAAGTTCTTCATCATCAATAAATCTGCCAGATGCAGTATCAACAAGAAGCATCTTGCCTGGCTTTAATCTATCCTTCTGTTTAATTCTTGACTCTTCGATTGGAAGCACACCAACCTCTGAAGAAAGGATAAGATAATCATCATTTGTAACGTAAAATCTTGATGGACGAAGACCGTTTCTATCAAGGACAGCACCCATGATATCTCCATCTGAGAAAAGTATTGACGCAGGGCCATCCCATGGCTCCATCATAGTTGCATAATACTGATAGAAATCCTTTCTTTCCTGACTCATAGCCTGGTTATTTGCCCATGGTTCAGGAATGGTCATCATAACAGCAAGTGGAAGTGGAAGTCCGTTCATGACAAAGAACTCGAGAGTATTGTCGAGCATTGATGAATCGGATCCATTTGTATTTACAACTGGGGTAATCTTTGAAAGCTCTTCCTCAAGGAAATCAGAGTACATAGTCTCCTCACGAGAAAGCATTCTATCTGCATTACCTTTAATGGTATTAATCTCACCATTGTGAACGATAAAACGGTTTGGATGTGCACGCTCCCAGCTAGGATTCGTGTTAGTTGAGAAACGAGAATGCACGATGGCAATTGCTGACTCGTAGTCCTCATTTAAAAGATCTCCAAAGAAAGTTCGAAGCTGTCCAACAAGGAACATACCTTTGTAGACAATAGTTCTGCTTGATAATGAAACAACATATGTATTCTCACAAGTCTGCTCAAACACTCTCCTTGCCACATAAAGTCTTCTGTCAAAATCAAGACCCTTTGCAATTTTCTTTGGTTTTTTAACAAATCCCTGAAGAATGTAAGGCATACAATCTACAGCTTTTTTACCTAAAACCTTAGGATTGGTTGGAACTTCTCTCCAGCCTAAAAACTCCATGCCTTCTTTTTCAACGATGATTTCAAACATCTTCTTGGCCTGATTTCTTTTAAGCTCATCCTGTGGGAAAAAGAACATACCAACACCGTACTCTCTTTCCTTACCAATCTTAATATCAAGCTCTGATGCTGCTTTTTCAAAGAACTTATGGGAAATCTGAAGCATAATACCAACACCATCACCAGTTTCTCCCTCAGCATCCTTACCTGCTCTATGCTCAAGATTCTCAACAATCTTTAAAGCATCTGAAACTGTCTGATGGGTCTTGATACCTTTGATGCTGACAACCGCACCGATACCGCAGTTATCATGTTCAAATTCTGGTCTGTATAAACCTTTATTTCTCTGATCGATTTCCATAATAAATACCTCTCTAAAAAACGAAAAGGCATACTAGATCCTCCTCGGATCCAGTATGCCCCATTGCATTAAAACTTATTCTAAACTTGCTTTTATAAAAGCTGTAAATAGTGGATGTGGTTTGTTTGGTCTACTCTTAAATTCTGGGTGGAACTGAACTCCCACATGGAATTTATTTTCTGCTACCTCAACCGCTTCAACAATCTTATCATCAGGTGATGTACCGCTTATTGTAAGGCCGGACTTTTTCATCTCCTCACGGTACTTATTGTTAAACTCAAACCTGTGTCTGTGACGCTCTGATATTTCATCCTCTTTATAAGCTTCACTGAGCTTTGTCCCCGCCGCAATCTTACAAGGGTAAGCTCCAAGTCTCATTGTTCCACCCTTACGAAGTACAGCCATCTGTTCTTCCATAAGGTCTATTACAAGATGATCACCGCCTGGATTGAACTCGCCTGAGTTTGCATCAGAAAAACCAACTACGTTTCTTGCAAACTCAATCGCCGCAATCTGCATTCCAAGGCAAATACCAAAATAAGGAACGTCATTTTCTCTCGCATACTTTGCGGTTGTTATCATTCCCTCGATACCTCTATCACCGAAGCCACCAGGAACAATAATTCCATCAATACCCTTAAATGTCTCATCTACATTTTCAGGCGTTATTCCTTCTGAATCTATCCACTCAACTTCAACCTGTGCATCGTTTGCATATCCGCCATGAAGTAGCGACTCTCTAACCGACAAATACGCATCGTGAAGCTGAACATATTTTCCAACTAAAGCAATCTTTGTGGTCTTTTTAAGTGAACCAATCTTTTCTACCATCTCTTCCCATGCACCGATGGTTGGCTCTATACCACCAAGATTAAGTTTTCTTCTTACTACTTTATCAAGGCCGTTTCTATGAAGCATAAGTGGTGCTTCATAAAGACAATCAATTGTACTGTTTTCTATAACGCAGTCTTTTTCAACATTACAGAAAAGCGAAATCTTATCTTTAATTCCCTGCTCAAGTGGTCTATCCACTCGGCAAACAATTATGTCTGGAGAAATACCAAGCGACTGAAGTTCCTTTACAGAGTGCTGTGTAGGCTTTGACTTATGCTCATCAGAACCCGAAAGCCAAGGAACCAAAGTTACATGTATAAAGCAACAGTTTTCTCTTCCCTTTTCAAGACAAACCTGTCTGATTGCCTCTAAAAATGGCTGCGATTCAATATCACCTGTTGTACCACCGATTTCTGTGATAAGAACATCTGCGTCCGAACTTTCAGCCCCCATATAAATGAAATGTTTTATCTCTTCTGTAATATGAGGAATAACCTGAACAGTCTGCCCCAAGTACTCACCTTTACGCTCTCTATTTAAAACGTTCCAGTAAACTTTACCACTTGTAAGGTTAGAATATTTATTTAAGTTCTCATCTATAAATCTTTCATAATGACCAAGATCAAGATCTGTTTCTGCACCGTCCTCAGTGACAAAAACCTCACCATGCTGATATGGGCTCATCGTTCCAGGGTCAACATTCATATAAGGATCAAGCTTCTGCGATGCAACCTTAAGGCCTCTCATCTTTAAAAGTCGTCCAAGCGAGGCTGCTGTGATACCCTTTCCTAAACCGGAAACAACTCCACCTGTTACAAATACATGTTTTGTCATAATCTTTCACTCCAAAAAAATAGGCGTCCAAAACCATACGGTTTTGAACGCCTTTGTTCATCATACCAAGAAACATTCTACTACGATGAACTAAATTTGTAAATGCTTAATATCGTTTTTTATTACTCTACATCCTGAAGAGCATCCGAATCTTCCTCACCAGTACGTACTTTAACAACCTTAGCTACATCGTATACGAAAATCTTACCATCGCCGATATGACCGGTGTAAAGAGTTTTCTTAGCAGCTTCGATAACAGTCTCAACTGGAATCTTGCTGATAACAACTTCGACTTTAACCTTAGGAAGTAAGGTAGCATCCATCTCAACACCACGATATCTTTCGCCGGCACCCTTCTGAACACCACAACCCATTACCTGAGTTACTGTCATACCAGTTACACCAAGTTCGTTCATAGCCTTACGAAGTTTGTCGTAACGAGAAAGCTTTGCGATAATAACAACTTTGTAAATACCAGTTGCTGCTGAAGGAACACTTGCTGAAACAACCTTAACAGATGCATCAACCTGAGCCTTAGTAGCAGAGTTGTATTCTGAAACACCAAGATCAGTGTTTTCGTTAACATCCATGGTACCTTCTGAAATATCCATGATAGAGAAACCAGCGTAAGCAGAAGCAAGACCATGCTCAGTTGAGTCAAGACCAGTTACTTCCTCTTCCTCAGTAACACGGAGACCTGCAGTAGCTTTAATGATTACAAAAGCGATGATGATTGTTACTGCTGCCCAGGCAAGTACAGTCACAATACCAAGGCACTGAATACCAAGAAGCTTAACACCGCCGCCGTAGAAAAGACCTGTCATGGTATTTCCTGCTGCATCCTCAATTGCATAATCAGGAGTAGTTCCAGTTGCAAAAAGACCAACTGCCAAAGTACCCCAGATACCATTCATAAAGTGAACTGCTACAGCACCTACAGGATCATCGATGTGAAGTACATAATCAAGGAACCATACGCCGAAGCAAACAAGAAGACCTGCTACAGCACCAATTACAAGTGCGCCAAATCCATCAACAACATCACAAGGAGCAGTAATTGCTACAAGACCTGCAAGTGAAGCGTTAAGACACATTGAAACATCAGGCTTGCCATACTTAACCCATGTAAAGATCATACATACTACAGTTGCAACTGCTGGAGCTACGGTAGTAGTAAGGAAAACTGAGCCAAGTGACTCTACTGAAGTACAAGCTGCACCGTTAAAGCCGTACCAACCAAACCAAAGAATAAAGCAACCAAGAGCACCAATAGTAATGTTGTGACCTGGAATAGCGTTTACTTTTACAATATTACCAGCCTTATCCTTCGAGAACTTACCAATACGAGGTCCAAGGATCTTAGCACCGATAAGTGCGCAGATACCACCAACCATGTGAATTGCACAAGAACCAGCAAAATCATGAAATCCAAGACCTGCTAACCAGCCACCGCCCCAAATCCAATGAGCTTCGATTGGATAAATGATACCAGAGATAACTGCTGAATAAATACAGTAAGACAAGAACTTTGTTCTTTCTGCCATAGCACCTGATACGATGGTAGCTGTAGTTGCGCAGAACACTAAGTTAAATACGAACTGTGAAAGCATACCAGTCTCAGCAAACTGTGGATAAGCAGTAAAGATATCAAATCCAGGCTTACCAATGAAACCGATAAGATCTTCGCCTAAAAGAAGCGAAAAACCAATAAGGATGAACATAACAGTACCAATACAAAAATCCATAAGGTTTTTCATGATAATGTTACCGGTGTTTTTAGCTCTGGTGAAACCTGCTTCTACCATAGCAAAACCTGCCTGCATCCAAAATACTAACGCTGCGCCGATCAAAAACCAGACGCCAAATACCTGACCATTTAAAACTTCAAAAATCTCTTCTGTCATAATGATCATCCTCCTTTTCTAAAATTAAAGGGGTACGCTATAGGGAAACCTTAGCGTACCCCTTTGTACACAATTTATATTTTTCTATCTTACTTTACTGAGTAAAGAATCTCACCGTAAGTAGGATATGGCCACATATCACTTGGAACAAGAACTTCAAGTTTATCAATTACTTCTCTAAGAGAGTTCATTGACTCAAAGATTACTTCTCTATGATACTTAGCATTCTCATATGCATCAGTAAATGCAGCACCCTTTTCAACATCAGCTTCAAGCTTCTCAAGTCTTTCACTCATAAGTTCTACAAGCTCTGCTGCAGTCTCAAGTTTCTTCTTCTCAGCCTTTGAGCTTCCTACGATACCAGTTGCTGACTTCTCATTGATTGTCTTAGCAATTGCATACTCATACTTGCAAGCAGCTGCCATGATATCTTTCTTAGTCATTGAGATAAGAGTAAGAGCCTCAATGTTGATAATCTTGTAGTAGTTCTCAAGAAGAATCTCATATCTACTCATAAGCTCTGTCTTTGAGAATACTTCATGCTTAGTAAATACTTCGATAGCTTTATCAGAGATAAATGCAGGAAGTGCATCAACAGTAGACTTAAGGTTTGAAAGGCCACGCTTTTTAGCTTCCTCAACCCAGTCTTCTGCATAACCATTTCCGTTGAAGATAATTCTCTGATGAGCGGTAAGCTCTCTCTTTACAAGAGCATTTAATGCTGAATCAAAATCAGATGCTTTTTCGAGTTCCTCTGCAAACTGATCAAGGATTTCTGCAACAATTGTGTTAAGCACAATGTTTGGACCAGAAATTGAAGCAGTTGAACCTAAAGATCTGAACTCAAACTTATTACCAGTAAATGCAAATGGTGAAGTACGGTTTCTATCAGTAGTATCCTGTGGGATATGTGGAAGAACTACTGCACCAATTGACATTAATTCTTTCTCTTTATCATGGTAGTCAGTACCATTTACAATTGACTCTACAACGCCTTCAAGCTCATCACCAAGGAACATTGAAATGATTGCTGGAGGTGCCTCGTTAGCGCCAAGTCTGTGGTCGTTTCCTGCTGATGCAACAGATACTCTTAAGAGTTCCTGATAATCATCTACTGCCTTGATTACTGCAGTAAGGAAAAGAATAAACTGAGCATTCTGTGATGGAGTATCACCTGGCTCAAGAAGGTTTACACCAGTATCGGTCGAAATTGACCAGTTGTTATGCTTACCAGATCCGTTAACACCTGCAAATGGCTTCTCATGAAGAAGACATGCCATACCATGTTTAGAAGCAATTGTCTTCATAAGCTCCATGGTAAGCTGGTTGTGATCTGTTGCAATATTTGTTGTTGAGAAGATTGGAGCAAGCTCATGCTGAGCTGGAGCAACTTCGTTATGCTTTGTCTTAGCTAAGATACCAAGTTTCCAAAGTTCTTCATCAAGTTCCTTCATGTATGCAGATACGCGAGGCTTGATAGTTCCAAAATAGTGATCCTCAAGTTCCTGGCCCTTAGGTGGCTTTGCACCAAATAAAGTTCTGCCAGTATAAATGATATCAGGACGCTTATTGTAAACTTCCTGATCGATAAGGAAGTATTCCTGCTCAGGACCTACAGTGGTAATTACTCTCTTAACATCCTCGTTTCCGAAAAGCTTAAGAACTCTAACTGCTGATTTATCAAGTGCCTGCATTGAACGAAGAAGTGGAGTCTTCTTATCAAGTGCCTCACCTGAGTATGAACAGAATGCTGTAGGAATGCAAAGTGTATCGTCCTTAATAAATGCATATGAGGTTGGGTCCCATGCTGTATATCCTCTAGCCTCAAAGGTAGCACGAAGACCACCTGAAGGGAATGAAGATGCATCAGGCTCGCCCTTTACAAGCTCTTTTCCCGAGAAGCTCATAATTACGCTTCCACCTGCCTCTGGGCTGATGAATGAGTCATGTTTTTCAGCAGTAACACCGGTCATTGGCTGGAACCAGTGAGTAAAGTGAGTTGCACCCTGCTCAATAGCCCAATCCTTCATTGCATGTGCTACAACGTTTGCAACATCAAGCTGAAGATGTGTGCCTTCGTCGATTGTCTTCTTAAGAGCCTTATAGGTGTCTTTAGGGAGGCGCTCCTTCATAACGGCATCATTGAAGACTTTCTTTCCGAATAATTCTGGTACGTTCATTGTCATAATTTTTTCCTCCTGTATAAAAATAGACGTGCACAAGGATTTCTCCCTGAACACGTCTTTGTGTACCTTACTATTTATTCACCACTTGCACCGTAGTTTTTAAGAACTCGTGCTGATGGATCATCTACATCACAGTTTTCCCAGTTCTTGTTTGGCATCCAGAAATCAACAATCATTTCTGCCTGACCTGGATAATACTTCTCAAACAATTCTCTGTATAAAAGCGACTCTTTTGTGAATGGTTTTGCAAATGTATACTTTGCTGACAACTTTTCAAAATCATCATCGCTGTAAACTTCTTCTGCGTATGCTTTAATGTAATCAACCATCGAATGTCCTACTGCATCAGAGAAAGCTGCTTTCTCTCTAAAGAGGATATCATATGGAAGATAATCGCCATCTTCAAAAGCATGTCGTAATAAGTATTTACCTTTGTTGTACTTATTCATCTTAAGTTCAGGATCAATACTCATTACATATTTTACGAAAGCTAAATCTCCAAAAGGAACTCTTGCTTCCATTGAGTTTGAAGAAATACATCTATCTGCTCTTAATACATCATACATGTAAAGCTCGCGAAGTCTCTTTTCTGCTTCCTTCTGGAACTCTTCTGCATCTGGAGCAAAGTCTGTATACTTATATCCGAAAATTTCATCCGATATTTCACCAGTAAGTAAAACTCTTATATCTTCGAAATCTTTCTTGATGCCCTTGCAGATAAGGTACATTCCCATGCTGGCACGAGTGGTTGTAATATCGTATGTGCCAAGGTGCTTAACTACTTCTTCTAGTGACTCAAGAACAATATCTTTGTTTATGATTATTTCGTGATGCTCACTTCCTAAATAATCTGCAACTTCTTTTGCATATTTAAGATCGATTGCATCTTCATTCATTCCGATTGCGAATGTCTTAATTGGCTTGCCAAGCTTTTTCTGTGCGATTGCACAAACAAGTGAGCTATCAAGACCACCACTTAAAAGGAACCCTACAGGAGCATCTGCATCAAGTCTTTTCTCAACACCTGCAACTAAAAGTTCTTTAATCTTCTTGCAGGCTGTCTCAACATCATCTTTGCTGTATTCCTGTCTTGCAGCGATGTCATTGTAGCAGGTAAACCTTCCATCAGAGTAATAATGTCCTGGTGGAAAAGCCATTACCTCATCACTAAGTTCTACTAAGTTTTTAGCCTCACTGGCAAACATTATGTCGCCACATTTATCGTATGCGTAGAAAAGTGGGCGAATACCAATTGGATCTCTTGCGGCTACTAAAGACTTCTTAGCACCATCGTAGATAATCATTGCGAATTCTGCGTCAAGACGTTCAAACATCTTCAAGCCATATTTTTCATACATAGGGAGGATAATTTCGCAATCACTATCACTCTTAAATGTGTAGCCATCCTTCTCTAAAGCTTCCTTCTCTGGTCTAAACCCATAAAGCTCTCCGTTACAAACAACAGCGCTCTCATTTAAGCAAAAGGGTTGCATACCTTCCTCGGTAAGTCCCATAATCGCAAGTCTTTGGAAACCCAGAACCGCATCGCCAATCTCAAGGGTGCGATCCATATCAGGTCCTCTTGAGGTAGTTTTGGCAAAATTATTCTGGAATGCCTCCATCGTTATATTCTTTTTTGACAATCCCATAATCGAGCACATTTCTTCTACCTCCTTAATTTATTTTTAAAAAGAAAAAAGCGCCATGAACAAAAGTCCATGGCGCCATTGCCTTAATACCCGACTAATATAAACCTAGTTCGTCTAAGTGTCAATGGTTTGTTTCGATTTTTCCAATCTTACCTTCAAAACGATCTTTTCTTGTGTCAGTAGGAATGCTTGTTGGATAATCCCCATCAAAGCATGCGCTACAGTATCCAGCACGTTCTCCTATAAGCTTTGAAAGAGCATCAGTCGGCAAAAATCCAAGCGAATCAGCCCCAAGCAATTTTGAGATTTCTTCCACACTGTGATGGTTTGCAATAAGATTTTCTTCTGAATCAATATCTGTTCCATAATAGCATGGGTGTAAAAATGGCGGAGCAGATATTCTTATATGTATTTCAGTTGCTCCTGCATCTCTTAAAAGCTTAACAATTCTTTTACTTGTAGTTCCCCTGACTATTGAATCATCTATAAGAACTACTCTCTTTCCTGCAAGAACATTTTTAATTGGCGAAAGTTTTATTTTCACCTGGTCAAATCTATGATCCTGACCTGGTGCAATGAAAGTTCTACCAATGTATTTGTTTTTTATAAGTCCTATTTCATAAGGAATATTAGATGCATTTGCGTAACCTAGCGCTGCATCAAGACCACTATCGGGTACACCTATTACAACATCTGCTTCTACCGGATAAGTTTTTGCTAAAATCTCACCTGCTTTAACTCTGGCTTCATGAACAGACATTCCATCGATAACGGAATCAGGTCTTGCAAAATAAATATGTTCAAACACACATGTGCGTTTATCTTTTGTATTGCAATGTTCTTTTTTTGACTCAACACCATCTGCGGTAAAAATCAAAATTTCGCCAGGCTCCACATCGCGAACAAACTCTGCTCCAACTGCCCTAAGTGCACAGCTTTCAGATGCAACAACATAAGTGCCATCTTCTGTGATACCGTAGCAAAGAGGTCTAAAACCACGAGGGTCACGAACTGCAATTAATTTTTGAGCAGACATCATAACCAAAGAAAATGCGCCCTCAAAAGAAGGAAGAGCCCTGCTTACTGCCACTTCGATGCTTGGAGAAGTAAGGCGCATTCTGGTAATCATATATGCGATAGTCTCTGTATCACTGGTCGAATTAAAAATCGCACCGGAATCTTCAAGTGCATCACGAAGTTCAAGCGCATTGCTAAGATTTCCGTTATGCGCTATCGCCATTTTTCCTTTTTTATGATTGACTTCAAAAGGCTGACAGTTACTACGGGTAGTTCCGCCAGTTGTACCATAGCGAACATGCCCTACCGCTATGTTTCCATCTGGAAAAGTGCGAAGTCTGTCCTTTGTAAAAACTTCACTTACAAGTCCCAAATCCTTATAAGAGGTAAAAACGCCATCATCGTTTACAACGATTCCACAGCTTTCCTGACCTCTGTGCTGAAGAGCATAAAGGCCATAATAAGTAAGACTTGCTACATCAACGCTATTCTTACTAAATACTCCAAATACGCCACACTCTTCATGTATTGCCATTACATTCTCCTAATTCTTTCGATTGCCTCAAGAGTTGCATCATATTTTCCAAATGCAGTCAGTCTAAAGTAGCCCTCACCGCTTGCTCCAAATCCAACACCTGGAGTACCAACAACATTTGCATTATTCAAAAGATGATCAAAGAAATCCCAGCTTGTCATTTTATCTGGTGTCTTAAGCCAAATGTATGGAGCGTTAACACCACCTGAAACTTCAAAACCAGCATCTTTTAATCCGCTTAAAATAACCTTGGCATTATTCATATAGTAGCCAACAGTTTCTTTTATCTGCTTCTGGCCTTCTGCTGAATAAACAGCCTCGCCTGCTCTTTGAACGATATATGGAGCTCCGTTGTACTTGGTTCCATGACGTCTTGCCCAAAGCGAATGAAGCATAGTGCCTCCTCTGACAAGTGACTTAGGAATTACTGTATATCCCAAACGAAGTCCTGTAAAACCTGCATTCTTCGAGAATGATTTAAGCTCAATAGCACACTCTCTTGCACCCTCGCACTCATAAATAGAATGTGGAACATCACTTTCTGAAATGTATGCTTCATAAGCAGCATCATATAAAATTACAGAACCATTTTTATTTGCATAGTCAACCCATACCTGAAGCATATCTTTAGTGATAGTTGAACCTGTTGGGTTATTTGGGAAGCAAAGATAAATTACATCTGGGACCTCGCTTGGAAGCTCTGGTGCAAAATTATTATCTTTAGTACAAGGCATATAGATTATGTTGTCCCACATACCCTTTGCCTCATCAAACACTCCTGCACGGCCTGCCATAACATTTGTATCAACATATACTGGGTATACAGGATCACAAACTGCAATTTTTGCATCCTTAGAGAATATCTCCTGAATATTTCCGCAATCGCATTTAGCACCATCTGACACAAAAATTTCATCTGGAGCAATATCACATCCTAATCTTTTATAATCAACATCTGAGATAGCATTTCTCAAAAACTCATATCCAAGATCTGGTGCATAACCTCTGAAGGTCTCTTCACTTGCCATCTCATCAACAGCCTTGTGAAGTGCATCAATTACTACTGGTGGAAGTGGTTTTGTTACATCGCCAATTCCAAGTCTGATAATCTTTTTATCTGGATTTGCTTTAGCATAAGCATTTACCCTTTTACCAATTTCAGAAAACAAATAGCTTCCTCTAAGTTTTAAATAGTCCTGATTAACTTCTAACATTTTTAGCTCCTATCATATTAGAAAAAAATACAAATACGCCTTAAGGTCTCCCTTAAGACGTCTTCGTCTTAATATACAATTAATTTAAAGCTTTAACCAGACTATGTATAGGAAAAATCGCTTTATATCTCCTTTACAAAACTGACTTATAGTGTTATATTTTAATAAACCCTTTCGCCTACTATGGTAGTAGGCGAAGATAGGAGGCAATATGATTTCAACAAAGGGGCGCTATGCCATTAGATTTATGATTGATTTAGCTGAACAGGAAGGTAAAGGTCCGGTTCCTCTTTCAGCCGTATCAGAAAGACAGAATATATCAAAAAAATATATGGAGTCCATTGTCAAGACTCTCGTAAGTGCAAAATTAGTAAATTCTTCGAGTGGAAAAGGTGGCGGTTATTCCTTAACAAAAACTCCTGAAGAATACACCGTCTGGGAAATCCTAAATGCAACTGAAGAGTCAATGTCAAGTGTCGCATGTCTAATTGAAAATGCAGAAAAATGTCCACGAGAAGATACCTGTCAGACAGTTTCAATGTGGCGTGGCTATGACAAAGTAGTACGAGACTATTTCTCAGGAATCACCATAGCCGACCTTGCCAATCGCGAAAAGAGATTCACAGACTTTGCTCAATTATAATTCTTAAAAAGCATAAAAAAATGGGAGCCAACCGGCTCCCATTTTTATGGTACCTTTATTTTATAACTTTGCAAAAAGGTCTGTAGACAAATATCTGTCACCAGTATCTGGAAGTAAAACTACGATATTTTTTCCAGCATTTTCTGGACGCTTAGCAACTTCTACAGCTGCAAAAAGTGCAGCACCTGATGAAATACCTACGAGTACGCCTTCGTTTTTACCAACAAGTCTTCCGTACTCGAAAGCCTCCTCATTTTCAACGGTAATGATTTCATCATAGATTTCAGTATTAAGTACCTCTGGAACAAAACCCGCTCCTATACCCTGGATCTTATGAGGACCTGCCTCGCCTTTTGATAAAACTGGAGAGCTGGCTGGTTCAACTGCTACAACCTTTACATCTGGCTTCTTTTCCTTAAGGAAAGAGCCAACACCAGTAACTGTTCCACCAGTACCTACACCGGCAACGAAAATATCAACTGCGCCATCGGTATCATCCCAGATTTCTGGACCAGTTGTAAGAATATGTGCCTTTGGATTTGCTGGGTTAACAAACTGGCCTGCAATAAACGAGTTAGGAGTCGAAGCCTGAATTTCCTCAGCCTTTGCAATAGCTCCCTTCATGCCCTTAGCTCCATCGGTAAGGACAAGTTCAGCACCATAAGCCTTCATCAAGGTTCTTCTTTCAACACTCATGGTCTCTGGCATTACAATAATAACCTTATATCCACGAGATGCAGCTACAGATGCAATACCAATTCCAGTATTTCCACTTGTAGGCTCAATAATTGTCGAATTTTCGTTAAGTACGCCTCTTTCTACAGCATCATCAAGAATCTGCTTAGCAACTCTGTCCTTAACTGATCCAGCAGGGTTAAAATACTCAAGCTTTGCAAAAATCTTTGCAGAAAGGCCTAATTTCTTTTCAATATTTGTAAGCTCTAAAAGAGGTGTATTTCCAACCAGCTGGTCTACTGATGTATAAATCTTTCCCATATCAATTCTCCTTTACTTTACTGCATTAAATCCATTCTCAAGATCGGCAATGATATCATCAATGTGCTCAGTACCAATTGAGAGTCTTATAGTATTCTGATAAATTCCTACATCGGCAAGTTCATCATCTGTAAGCTGGCTATGAGTTGTTGATGCTGGAAGAATAACAAGACTCTTAACATCTGCAACGTTTGCGAGCAATGAGAAAATCTTTAAGTTATCAATAAACTTAAATGCCTCTTCTCTTCCGCCCTTAATCTGGAAGGTAAAAATAGATGCTCCGCCATTTGGGAAATACTTGTTGTATAACTCGTGATCCGGATGATTTTCAAGCGATGGATGATTTACCTTTTCTACCAATGGATGGTTCACAAGATATTCTACAACTTTTTTAGTATTTTCGGCATGTCTTTCTAATCTTAAACTTAAAGTTTCTGTTCCCTGAAGAAGAAGGAATGCTGCAAAAGGTGAGATTGTTGCGCCAGTGTCTCTTAGGAGGATTGCTCTTATGTATGTAGCAAATGCAGCCTTTCCAGCAGCTTCAGTGAACTTAACACCATGATAACTTGGGTTTGGCTCTGAAATCCATGGGTATCTTCCTGATGCAGCCCAGTCAAATGTGCCACCATCAACGATTACACCACCAAGAGTTGTACCATGACCACCAATAAACTTTGTAGCTGAATGAAGAACAATATCAGCACCATGCTCGATTGGTCTAATAAGATATGGAGTTCCAAAAGTATTATCTATTACAAGTGGAAGACCATGTTTGTGAGCGATTTCAGCAATTGCATCAATATCTGGAATATCACTGTTTGGATTTCCTAAAGTTTCAATATAAACAGCTTTTGTATTTTCTTTGATAGCACCTTCAATAGCTGACAAATCATGTGCATCTACGAAAGTTGCTTCAATCCCATGTAATGGAAGAGTGTGTGCAAGAAGGTTACTGGTTCCACCGTAAATGGTTTTCTGTGCTACGATGTGCTCTCCTGCGCTTGCAAGTGCCTGAATTGCATATGTGATAGCTGCTGCACCAGAAGCTACTGCAAGACCTGCAACACCACCTTCAAGTGCTGCGATTCTATCCTCGAATACACCCTGGGTACTGTTGGTAAGTCTGCCATAAATGTTTCCCGCATCTGCAAGTCCAAATCTGTCTGCTGCATGCTGGCTATTATGAAATACATAGCTGGTAGTAGCGTAAATTGGAACCGCTCTTGAATCGGTTGCTGGATCTGCATTTTCCTGTCCTACATGTAACTGTAATGTTTCAAATTTGTAATCTGCCATAATTCGTACCTCATTTTTCTGTGCTTGTTTTTAATGTTAGCGTTACTATAAACCTATACGCCTACTATGTCAATAGGTAATTAGGAAAAATTAAAGGCTGACTTCTATTTGCCAGCCTTTTTTGCGTATTATTCTTCGCCCAGAATCTTTATAACTGCAGTATTTGCGTAGGTTAATGGAGCATTATGTATAAAGAATATAGTTCCATCAATAGGTGAAAATAAAGTTTCTAAAATATCCCCCTCATAAGGATTTATTATATTCGCAAGAGGTTTTCCTGCTTCAACCTTATCTCCAGCTTTAACCAGTGCCTCAAAAAATCCAGACTTTGCAGTTCTAACAGAAATAAAATCACTATCATCTACAGTTCTTATTTTCTTTTCACCAATAGCGCCATATTTTATGATGCCATTATTTGCCAGAAAATTCATAACCGATAAAACTGCCTGTCCTGCACCGGTGGTACTAATTCTGTCAGTTGTATTAGTATAAAGAGAAAACGCTACTGTCTCCCACACCTGCCAGTTATAGTTTAGAGTAGCAGTATCGTAAGGTCTAACCTTTCTTTCAACCACATATTTCATCCCAAACTTTTCTGCATCCTCTTTTGTGGTAAAGCCCTCTTTCATATAACGAACATGCGGAACAAAATCACCCGGATTATAAAATGATGCAAACTGGATTCCATATTTGTAGTCCTGAATTTCTTTGAATACTCCGTCCGCAATTCTCTGAGTAGTCTCACCCAAATCGTAACCTGGGAACATTCTGTTAATATCTGTATTGTCCGTAGACCAAAAACGTTTTTGAATATTCACTGAATATGGATTCATCGAAGGAATTATGAGGATTTTATGACCAGATTTTATTCTTCCTTCTTCTTCAAGTTGTTTCAGCTTTTTCACAAGCTGCGAGCAGCAGTAGAGTTGTTGCACCTCATTGCCTCTCGAATTACCAACTATACATACAGATTTTTCGCCTTCTCCGAATTCATATCCAGTGACCCGAAAATCGTCTCTATACATCCCTTTTATTTCATAAACTATTTTCTTATTCATAGATGCAGACCTCCTCTTTTAAGATTCTTCCCATGAGTGAGCCTTCATCCACAATAGGATAATCACGTATTGTAAATAGCATTCCGCCCTGAGGAGCTTTAACTTCATCAAGAACCCTTCCGCACAAAGGATCAACTATCCTTCCAATAAGTTCTCCTTCTTTCAATCTCGCTCCGTGCTTAACTTCAGGAACAAATAATCCACTTGCTGTAGCGTTAAGATAACTTACATCATCTGGATCTTTTGAAATCATAGGGGTTTTTACTTTTGTAACTTCACCTGACCAGATACCAAGTTCCTTCATAAGATTAAATATTCCATCTACGAGCTGATCTCCATACTCTTTGGTAAGTCGCATTCCAACACCCATCTCAACTACAAGTACTGGAGTTCCAATGCTATTTAAGCTATGTGCAAAAGTTGCTTCCAAAACGGTGCTTGCACCATGTACCCAGATAAAATCAACATTAGCGGCTTTCGCAAGAGGAACAAGAGCGTCCTCATGAAGCTCATTTATTCTAATCTGTGGAATCTCTGTCAAATAAATGTTGCTGGCATGTATATCAACAACGCAATCAGAACCTGCAACATCTTCTATGATTCCTGCTGCCAAATACTCTGTCATATTTCCATCTATATTTCCTGGAAAAAGCCTATTCATATCAAGGTCAAACGCTGGAATTCCTCTGGTAATAGAATCAATACCAAGAGGGTTCATCGCAGGATAAACATCAACAATACCTGTCAATTTATCCTTCTCTTTTTCTATTCTTTTCTGAAGTTCATAACAAACATATTGGCCTTCAAGCTCATCTCCATGAATACCTGTTACAACACTTATTCGTTTCATCCCAGATACATCACCAGCGCCTTCTGGCACAATTCTATTTTTCTTTATCATTAGTTTTTCATCAATAGGAAGACCTACTGAAGTAACTATCTCAACCATTTATATCTCCTTAGGATCTAATAATATTTTTCAACAGAAACATTTATCTTTTGCGCCTGGGCTCCTCCACCCCACATTACGCCTCTGTTTATAGCGCAATCGGTGGCATCTCTTCCCACTCCCAGTTTTATATACTCATCAGTAATCTCTTTATTGTGAGTAGGATCATAGGCAACAAAAGTATTGTCACATGAAGCCTCAACCCATGCGTGGCTTTCGCCTTCTCCGACAATTAATCCACATACATAACGTGCAGGAATTTTAAACATTCTAAGCAGCGTAATATATATGTGCGAATAATCCTGGCATACTCCCCTGCCACCTGAAAAAGCTTCCTCTGCAGTTGTCTCTACACCAGTACTTCCCGGAACATATTCCATCTGTTCATAAAGCTTATTCATAAGAACTACGCACTTTTCTTTATCAGAGGAGCAGGCTTCTATTTCGCTTTTTATTAGATTTGCAAACTCAGTTATCTTTTCTCCAGGTATACATTTCCCGTGAGGATATTTGTACATTCCAATCGTACTGGTATTTATTCCTCCGGTAACATTTCCCGGGTATGATTCCACAAGTCCTTTTATCGTAAATTCAAATGTTGAATGCGGTTCTTTTTCACTTCCTATAATCTGAATATTTCCAAAAGAATCCTTGCTCTCTGAATAAACGGTTTCAGGTTTCATACTAATATCGTATGCAATGCTTCTTTGTCTGAAATCATCCGCTGGAATAGACTTAATGGTGAAATAACATCTATCAACAGGAGACGAATAACTGATCACCATTTTGTATTCATAATTCAAAAAAGCCACAGTATCACCTTCTTATCACAATTAGGCTATTATCGATTCTACGCTGGATATAATGCTTCCATAATCAAGAATATTATCGTTAATGAGCGTTCCAACCTGGCTAAGAGAGGTCTCGTTATACTTTATTCCGCTTCTTAACACCCTTGGAATCATTCTTCGAACTTCTCTTTCAAGCTTATTTTTCTCAATTTTTAATCTTGCATATAAGTCAATTCTTTCTATGCGCTTTCCAGCTTTTATAATGTTTCTAATCTGCTCAATGTCTATCTGGTCATCAACGATTCCCCAGAAAGATAAAAGATCATCCATTATCTGCTGCAACTCAATAAGTGGTGCATCACTTTTTGCCGCATTATTCATTGCATAAATGGAAAGCTGAATATAAGAAAGCGCATCAGAACCAATTGTCTCTCTAAGGACAATTGCATTGTCATAGGCTCTTATCAGATTACTTATAATTGAATCAGAAATACTTTCATCAAAAGGATATCTTTTAAGGAAATCTTCTTTTGATGCATAAATATTAGGAATATCCAATGAATTACAATATTTCTGATAAATATCATCAGTTGCATCAATCATCTGATCGAAGCTCTTTGAAAAAACCTGTAATGTTGTATATACGCGCTCTGTATATCTGCCAAGCCAATAAAGATGGTCAACCTGTTCTATTGAGATAATACCCATGTGTCCTTAAAACCTCCTCCTTGTGATGAGTTAACAATGAATGAATCTGGATTTCTCGAAAATCTTGTAAGGCCACTGGCCCAGACAAGAGGCTCATCTGCCATAAGGACAAACGCTCTTAAGTCCGCTTTTCTTGGAACAATTTCTCCTTCATCCAAAATATCAAGATCCTGGAAATCAATTACTTCCTGAGCAATAAACCGTCTAGGTTCTGCCTTTAGAAGTTCAATAAAATCTTCTTTCTGCTTAGCAGTCATCGTATTTCCAAATACAACACCATAGCCACCTGCTTCTGCAACATCTTTAAGTACAAGATCATCAAAATGTTCAAGTACATAACTCATATCTTCATCGTAGAATGGAAGATAAGTCGGAGCATTTTTAAGAATCGGCTCTTCATTCAAGTAGTACTTAACCATCTTAGGGACGAAATAATAAATACCCTTATCATCTGCAACACCATTACCCGGTGCATTTAAAAGAGCTACGTTACCTTTTCTGAACACATCGTAAATATGAGGAATACCTATCAACGACTCAGGGTTAAAGTTCATAGGGTCAAGGTATTCATCAGAAATTCTTCTGTATACCGCACCAACTTTTTCCTTTGAACCAGTAGCTGTAATGTAATAAAGGTAATCATTCTCGACAAACAATTCAGAACCCGTCACAAGATGAGCACCAGTTTTTTCTGCAAGGAAAGAATGCTCAAAATACGCCGCGTTATATCTTCCTGGTGTGAGAATAACTGTATGACCGCCTGTGTTGACGTAATCCATTGTCTTTCTCAAAAGATCTGCATAATTTCTGTTATCCAAAAGCTTCACATTATGAAAAGTTTCAGGTGAACTTTTTCTGCAAAGATCTCTTGCTATCATCGGATAAGAAGCACCCGACGGAACCCTTAAATTATCCTCAAGAATGTACCACTCATTGTCTTTTCCTTTTACCAGGTCAATTCCAGAAATATGAGAATAAATATCCTTGACAGGAGTAACGCCCTCGCACTCTGCCATATATCCTGATGAAGCAAAAATAAAGTCTTCTGGAACCACACCATCCTTCACAATTTTCTTCTCAGAATATATATCCTTCAAAAATAAATTAAGTGCTAAAACTCTTTGCTTAAGTCCCTTTTCAAGCATTTCAAATTCAGCATGCTCAATGATTCTTGGAATCGAATCAAAAGGAAAAAGCTGTTCCTTAAAGGTGCCATTTTTATAAATACCAAATTTAACTCCGTACCTTGCCAACAAACCATTTATTTTATCCGTATGTTGCAAGAGTTGATGCTCTACCTGCTTCATATCGTTTGTCCTCCTTTCGCACGCCACATTAAAAAAGGCGCACACGTATTTCTACGCATGCGCCTTTGCTAAGCTCTCCCCTCTAAAAAAACAAAAAGGCGTTTCATAAAGAAACGCCTTTGATCCAGTGAGGTGATTGTAGCACTAGAGTTATATTTTGTCAAACGGGTTTTCAGCTCTTCTTTACCAAAGATTCCTTTCCGTCAAAAGCAAAAGCAATTTTTTCTATCTGCTTCTTGTTAAAACCTCTTGATAAAATTTCAGCATCATAACCCCTTTTTTCTATCTGTTCAAATGCACTTTTTACTGTATCCTCAAGAGAATTTTCTTTATCAGAATCTCTAACCTTGAATTCAATTATTATGGCTTTTTCATCTTTTGAAAATGGCACCATGCATATATCATATCTGCCACGACCGCTCTCTCTATTTGAAGTAATATGATATCGGTCCTTTAACACACAAATCAACCCCAGAACCAAACCATGATAAAAATTTTCTGCTATTTTTTTACCACCGCCAGTATTAGCTGTATCAAAAAAACTTGTACTATAAAGTAAAATTTCTTCAATAATGTCATTCACCTTTTCGATTTCGTCATTTACTAACGCCTCGGCAAATTCTACATTATAATCTGGATCATTTCCAAAAATATATGAAGCTTCCTTTTCAAGCATTCGAAGCGTCTCTAAATTTGTCGCTGAAAGCCTATATTTTTTAACAGCAGTAAGATTACTGTTTTCATCCTCTATTCTTATTGCTTTCACATAGCCTACCGCAACCATTAATGACCAAAAAGTTGCCTCATCACCCACTACATACTCAATTGACAAATCTTCATCGACAGCTTTTTCAATCTCCTCCCCACATATAAGAGCCTCTATGTCCTGCTTATTTCTATTAGGGTAGTTTTTAATTAGTTCACCAATCAGTTTATTGCTACTTGTGTTTACCCAGTATGAATCAAATTTCCCTGTATAGACAAAATTGCAAATAGACCATGGATTATAAATATCTTTAGTATTTCCTATTATGAACCCATCATAGTTTTCTTTTACTTTTTGCATCAGGTCGATATCCTGACACTTCAATATATCCCTCACCTCTTCTTCAGTGAATCCGAAACTTTCTCCATAACCTTCGCTAAGCATTGAATATACGTAAACGTTATTCATATCCGAATACAATGAATTTTTGGATATTTTATTAACACCGGTAATAATTGACCGGAACATAAATTCATTATTTTTAAAAGTGATATTGAAAAAACGGCGATAGAACTCCATCATCTCTTCATAATATCCCGATGTATAAGCTTCTATGATAGGTGTATCATATTCATCCAATAGTATTATTGGCTTTACTTTATAGTGTTTATATAAGCACTCTAGTAAGAATCTAATGCTATTTTCATCAACGTTCTCACCTTCCATATAAAGTTTTTTGCGTCTTATGGCAAATAACTCTTTTATATTTTCGTCAAGAATCTCACTATTTTCCAGCAACGCATAATTATCATACGCAAGTCGAATTTCTTCTTTTATTGCCTTCATCGCTCCATCAAAAGTTCTGCTCTTTACCGAAGCGAAGCTAATCATGATTGTTGGAATAGTCGCATATAACTTTCTATATTTATCCTCTTTCCAAATTGAAAGCTGCTCAAATCTTTTTTCGTAACCTTTATACCTTGGGTCAAAAAAATGTTGTACAGTACTCATCAAAAGAGTCTTCCCAAATCTACGTGGTCTGGTTATGAGGCTAACCTGAGGTGAACTTTCCCACCACTCTTTAATAAAACCAGTCTTATCAACATATAACATCTGATTGTCAATTATATCGCCAAACGACTGCCAGCCTATACCTGCCTGTCTATCCAAATAAGGGTTATTCTTAAGAATAGTCGCTAGAGATTCCATATACTTTTGAAGATGCTTCTTCTCTTCCAAAAGAGCAGACTTTTCATCAAATTCCAAAAGAATCTGTTCTCTTTCATCAACCTTTATGTAATAGCTGACAGATTTCCCTTCTATATTATGCTGAACATATGGCTGACTTTTTCCCTTTATGTTTTTGAATGTAAGCGTACCTTTAGGTAAAGCACCCAATCTATCATCTATCTCATTAAGTCGGTTTTGTATATTCATAAAGTTCGCCTCATCTGTTGGTTATCGTTGGTTATCCTGATTATATTTCAAATTTCACTTCGTGGCAATAAAAAAGAGAGGCCAAAGCTCTCTTGTATTAGTTTTAATTTTCCTCACTTTTCTTATACACTTCCGAAATCTCTTCATAAGTAAAATGCTTACTATACTTACCATTTGCAATTTCCATCATTTTTGCAGCGGCCATTCTTTCCATCTTCTGTGCTTCTTTTGCTGTACGAAGGATTGTCTGATCATCCGTATCTAATCTCTTGGTCCAATTTTTCTCGTGATCACCCTCTAAGGTAGGTTCTTCCTCGCCTTCTTCTGTATCTGTTGCAGGATCATTACCAAATCCACTCGCAACTGCAAGTGCTGCTGAAGATGCTGCGGCCGCCTTCATCTCTGGTGCTGCCTCCGCTGCTGCTTTTTGTGCTGCTTCTTCCTGAGCCTCCTTCATTTCTTCAATATATTTTCTGATGGCTTCTATTTCTTTATCAACACCATCAAGCATTTTATCCCACTCTTCAGCAGACATACTTCGCCAGTCGTCACCATCCTTAAGCTGCTGTGCTGTAAGTCTTCTTGACTCCTCCATCATTTTCATAACTTCAGCGATGCTTATGGTTTTGCCGGTTTTTACATGCTGTAGAGTAGTATTTGAATTTTCTACCCTGCTTGACCAATCAATCTTCTTGTTCATGATATTGTCAAGCAATCCAAAATCCATACCATCAGCTTCTTCTGCCGATGCAATCCATTTCATTGCGTTCCAGCTTCCCCATTTACTACCAGTACCCTTTCCTATTGAATCCATATACTGGCAGTATGCAAACATTTCAACAGCAGTTGCGCTTTTTTCATCAAACTTCGAAAGATTAACATCAGTAGTTCCACCACCTGCTACCTTCACCCTTACAATGATATCATCGGTGTCAGGCGTTATAACCTGTGATGCAGACATTCCATACCCATTTGAACCTGCATTCGCAAAACCCATTCCAAGAGGCTTTAATTCTTCTTGGTTTTCAATGTTAAACGATGCTTCGCTTGTGGAGCTGGATGCTTTAGTCTGCTTTGTGCTTTCATAATAAAAACTCGCACTATTAAAACTTCCTAATCCTGATATTCCCATAATGTCTCCTTTCCGCAGCCAATCTATCATTCATGACTGCTCCGCCGTCCGGAAAGGTCCCGGCGGTTTGTTCTTTCTATATTCTTCCATCAAAATGAAGTTCTTTTTGTTGATGGTCATCACACCATTTTTGAAAGGCTTCATTAATGTGATTTGTTATAGAATCACCCTTATTATTCTTTCTATAATCATTATCAATATCCATATAATATTTAAGGATTCCATCTACCTTATCAATTAATTCTGCTTCATCTACAGTCAAACCTTTAAACAAGCAATTCCAAGATTTATTCAGCGATGCATTAATAAGTTTTTCATATGTCATTGCCTTATATTCAAAACCTTCATTCCCCGAAACATGAACCTTCCCATCATAAATACTGAAGGCATATATTTCTCTGCCTAAATCTTCATCATATTCAACTATCTTTTCTGAGTTCTCAGCCTTGTTCATAGATGAAAGCATTCTCTCCAATAGCTCCCCTCGACGCTCTGGCTGCAAAATGCTTCTGTCATAACAAACCGGCTGTTCCGAGTCTATTAGGCCTTGAGTTTCAATAGGTGGCAGACTATCTTCTGAATTATTTGATTTAACGTTTGTTGCAACAGCTGCTTCGTTGTACGATACCGAATTGGTATGATATATATTTTCTGAATCAATATGGTTTTGAATTGCATCCATATAATCTTCTCCCTCTTAAGCATTAACGGCAAATTTAGGTAATGCATTGTATATTTCCGATAATGGACTCCAGTTATCTAAGTCAAATTCATCTTCATCATCTTCTGCACTTTCAAAAGATATTTCTTTTTTACTTTTTCTGGACTTCTGTGCTTCTATATCAGTATTTGGCAATCGATTATATCCTGAAGACTTGTGCATCTCGCTGGATATACGATTAACCGCTGCAACAATGTACTCTCTGTCTGGATCATTCTTAGATATTCCATTTAACGAAGAAATGATTACATTGTCTGCTTCCTGCTTGCTTTTTGCATGCTTTATTCTTTCTTCTATTGCCTCTGCCATTTTCTGTACTCTCATAGCATGTGCATACATAGAAGGATTGGTTCTCCTCAAATATGCCAGTTCTTTTGGCGACAGTTTCTTCCCCGCCTTAAGCTTTGCTGTAATCTGAGCGTCCATCTTTTCTCGCTTTTCATCTGACAAATCCTCAATATCAGCACTCTTGTCTAGCAGATATTCTGCAAGAGCTTTTGTATTTGTGATTGTCTTCTTTTCTTCCTGTTTTATTTCTACTGCAATAGTCATATAAAATCTCCCAAATAAAAAAGCACACTTTTCTATGAATTCAATCCATTGAAAAGTGTGCTGTCCGTTGCTAATTATATTATCGACAGAGTGTTTAATTTTCTTTATACTGAAGCGCGAATTTTATCCTACTTTATCTTACTTTTTATCATGTTTCACAAAAAATCTCCTTGGACCTGGCACTCCAAGGCTTATATATCCAAGCTTATCAAACCGCTTCCACTGATTCGTAAGGATAACTTTCAGCATATACCGTTTCTGGCGCAATATCTATCTTTCCATCATCCCATGTCATGACTCCATGAAATATACTGACATTTTTAAATATATCCTCATTTCGTAATGGCTCAAATGCGCTACCCGTCAAACTTGTTGTATCAAAAATTCTTTTTTCTCCCGAAGTAAATGTCACTAGCATCATTCCACCACGAAGCGGTAAAGCTTCTTTAACACGAATATCTTCTAAATCATTTCCTGCATAGCAGATTCCATTCACTATATACATATATTTACCCTCTACATTGGAGCAATCTTTCTATGATTATATCAAACTTACTATTGATTAGGTACAAAATAATATAGACAAGGAGACACTCCACAGTGTCCCCTTGTAGTTCTTACACCATCTTCTGAAGTGACATCTCCATAGGTGAAAAATTAGCCTTTAAAGTCTTTATGAAATCCTTCATGGCATCTATTTTCAGTCCATGGCTTTCTGTGTAGTCATCAGTTGCAGTTTTTAATTTTTCTGCAAAACCATCTGGGATAGTTTCAAGTTTTGAAACATCAGGACTTTTAACTTCCTTACCCAGCTTTCGCATTATGTCCTGCACATCCTTAATTGCTTCTTTAACGGTCTTTTCATAAGCCTTTTTCTCGTCGCCAAAACGACTATCTACGAAATCATCAAACTCCATTTTAAGAATAGATAACTCTTCTTCCTTAGTGAGCTTTCTGAATCCATCCTCGCTTGATTCATCCTCGATGTAGCGCACTCTCGTACCGTCTTCATAGCCTTTAGATATTTCGTCATATAAAGCTTTATAGCCATCTATCAGAGCATCCTCTTTCTCCTTCATAGTGTGAGGAGTGAACACTGCCTCGCCATTTTCTGACATAGTATAATTTTTAGGCAGCATCTGGGAAAACTGATTTGTAAAAGACTCAACGGGTTGATGCTCTGACATATAGGCTATTTTTACTGCAGTTTCAAATGGATCAGTGCTACCGGGTAGCTTACTGCCATGAAGTGCCTTTAATCCCTCTTCCGAAATATTCACTTTAACAGCTGACTTATCCTTCAAAAAAGTCTCTGCCGCTGTCACAGGTTTTTCATTAGTATTCTTATTTGAATCTAATAGATTTATTGTTGGCGGTGTATATGTATGACCATTTATGTTTCCGTATAAAATCATACCTACTCTCTCCATGGCTAAAACTTAGTTCAACTAAATCCATTTATTGAACATATTATTTAATGAGCTTGATGCAGTTCCATTGCTAGAGTAAAAGCTTGAATTTCTAACAGCTTCTCTAGAAATTTCACTTGCTCTGTTAGCGGTCTGTGCACCATAAGAAGTAGCACCCGAAAACAGAGATTTTATATTGCTGGGTTTAGCTTTCTTAAGAGCCTCCTCATCAACAGAAAGTTTTCCATCGGTACCAACTGTCACACCAATCTTTGCCAAAGACTTAGACATAGTGCTTGTCATGCTCTTCA
>JAKSSE010000013.1 GCA_024403255.1 Lachnospiraceae bacterium | reverse complement strand
GAAATATTGTAAACCAAGACAATGATAGCCTTAAGGATGGGGAATCAGCGACTTACACAAAAAAGACGGTAGCGAGGCTTCCGTTAGGAGGAGCAATCTAGCAGCGGAGGCGAGCACGAGCCCGAAGGGCCAAGGACGAAGTCCGCAGTTCGTGCATGGAGCCGTAGCGAATAGGCGATTGCGACGAGTAGGAAACGCAGCGTGTATTTTTTGTATAAGTCCCTGATTCCCATAAAAAAACGGCCCCGATAGGGGCCGCTGAAATGATAAACATTAATCTGTAGCTAAAAGTTCTTTGTAGAACTCGAAGTAGTCTTTTCTGCCGTCTTTGGTGAAGGCGATAGCAGTACGAGGATGCTGGTTGAGAAGACCAGTAGCGAGGTACTGAAGATCGTAGCCCCAAACAGCGCCAGACTCTTTGAGTGGATTCATGTATTTCTCTACGAACTCAAGTGCATATCTTTCCTGATATTTAGGATTCTTGAGGAATCCAAGGAGAAGCTCCATTGCGCAGTTACCAGCGCCACGTCCCATTGAGTTGTAAGTTGCATCAAGCCAATCAACGCCATCACCAACACATTCGATGGTGTTTGCGAATGCAAGCTGCTGGTTGTTGTGTGCGTGGATACCAATCTGCTTTCCAGCTTCCTGAGCCTTGCTAACGTAAAGGTCTGCAATTCTGGCCATTGATTCAGGATAGATTGAACCATAGCTGTCTACAATGTAGATGCATGATACTGGTGATTTACATACAGCATCAAGTGCTGCTGCGAGATCGCCCTGCTGGTTGGTTGAAATAGCCATAATGTTGCAGGTTGCTTCGTAGCCCTTGTTTACTGCGTCTTCAATCATTGCGATAGCAGCTGGAATCTGGTGGATGTAGCAAGCTACGCGGATGCAGTCAACTGGGGATTCACTCTTTGGGCGAATGTCTTCTTTGTAATTGCAACGGCCGACGTCAGCCATGATAGCAAGTTTAAGATCGGTGTTGTTGTCGCCAACGATTTCACGAATGTGTTCATCTGAAGAAAATTTCCACTTTCCAAATTCGCTCTCGTTAAAAAGTTCTTTATCGGCACGATAGCCAAACTCCATATAGTCTACACCAGCTTTAATGTTGGTTTCATAAAGGGCTTTTACAAATTCATCAGTAAAGAAAAAGTCGTTTACAAGACCACCATCTCTAAGGGTGGCATCTAATACTTTGACAGATGGACGATACTCTAGAAGTTTTGATATCTCTTTCATTTTAGTCTCCTTTTTGCTTTATAGCCTATAAAGTATATGAAAATAGGGTGTTTTTGTCAATTAAACTGTGATAAAATTAGACGGATTATCGCACAAAAACTTTCTATATAAAAGGGGAAATAGATGCGCTGGAATAAATATACTATAAATACAACTACTGAAGCAGAAGATTTTATAAGCATGATGCTTGTAGAACTTGGGATTACACAGGTTCAGATTGAAGATAAAATTCCTTTGACAGCGGCTGATCAGGCTGCTATGTTTATTGATTTTTTGCCAGACCTTGGACCAGATGATGGTAAGAGCCAGGTTTCTTTTTATACAGAAGAAGGAAATGATGATACTGAACTTCTGGAGCAGGTAAAAGAAGGTATTGAAGAACAGAGAATGTTTGTAGAGGTTGGTGAGGGTACAATCGAAAAGTCGATGACAGAGGACCTTGACTGGCAGAATAACTGGAAGGAATTTTTCCATCCTTTTTCTATTGGAAATATCCTTATTAAGCCAACCTGGGAAGAGATTCCAGACGGTGATGAGGGCAAGATTCTTATAGAGATTGATCCAGGTGTTTCTTTTGGAACGGGTCAGCATGAGACAACAAGGCTTTGCATACAGCAGCTTCAGAAGCACTTAAAGGAAGGACAGAGAGTACTTGACCTTGGCTGTGGCAGTGGTATTTTATCGATTGCAGCATTAAAGCTTGGTGCAGGTGAAATAAATGGTACCGACATTGATGAGGACTGCATTACTTCAACTTTTGAAAACATGGAAGTGAATGGTCTTAAGGATAAGATGGGCAAATTTAAGGTCGGAAATATAATTGATGATACCGATCTTCAGAATGAGATGGGAGGAGATTACGATATCGTTGTTGCTAATATTTTAGCTGATGTAATTATCCCTATGTGCCCTGTGATACCTGATAGATTGAAGGATGGAGGTCTTTTTATCACATCGGGAATTATTGATTTTAAAGAAAATGAAGTTAAGTCTGCCATGGAGAAAGCAGGACTTACCGTTCTTGAAGTGAATCATGATGGAGAGTGGGTAAACATCACATGCAGCAAGTCTTTGTAGAGGATTCAGATATACAGGACAATTTAATAAAAGTTGCAGGCGAGGACGCTCATCATCTATCAAACGTACTTCGAATGAAGATAGGTGAAATGCTCCGTATTTCAAATCAGAGTGGAGAGTCTTTTCTTTGTGAAGTGAGTCAAATTTCGCAGGAAGAAGTCCTTTGCGAAATAGTGGAGAGAAACTATAAGGAGACTGAACTGAAAGGTGAAATCCTTCTTTTTCAGGCACTTCCAAAAGGTGAAAGACTTGAGTTTGTTACACAGAAGACCACAGAACTTGGCGTCACAGAAATTTATCCTGTTGCAATGGACTTTTGTATAACCAAGTGGGAGCCTTCAAAGGCTGCAAAAAAGCAGGCGCGATATCAGGCGATAGCAGATGCGGCCGCTAAGCAAAGTAAAAGATCAAAACTTGTGAAATTTAATTCAGTGGTAAGTTTTGATGAAGCCTTAAAGCTTGCAAAGGAAAAAGCAGATATAATCCTTCTTCCATATGAAAATGAAGAGGGTATGGTGGGAAGTAAAAAAGCCCTTGATGAGATAAAAAAAGACACTAGGATTGCCATATTTATTGGCCCTGAAGGGGGCTTTTCAGAAAAAGAGATTGAAAAGGCGAAGCCTGATGCAAAGCTTTTGTCTCTTGGAAAAAGAATACTGCGCACAGATACTGCTGCAGTTTTAGCAGTGGGTATGGTGATGCTTAAAATGGAGTTAGACGATGATATATCTTGATAATTCGGCAACAACATTTGCCATTCCTGAGGTTAGGGAGAAAATGGCCGATGCACTTTCAGTTCATTTTGGAAATCCATCTTCCCTTCACAACATGGGAATGGAAGGTGAGGATTTTCTTAAAGAATCAAGAAAGATAATTGCAAATACACTCAAGTGTAAAGAAAAAGAAATCCTTTTTACATCAGGTGGTACGGAAAGCAATAACTTGGCTCTTATAGGTGGATGTGATGCGGCAAAAAGAAAAGGAAATCATATCCTTACAACACCAATAGAGCATGCATCTGTTTCGGAACCTATAAAACATCTTGCAGAACTTGGATTTGAAACAGAGTATCTTAAGGTTGACCATGAAGGCTTTGTGGATTTAGATGACTTAAAGGCAAAACTTAGACCTGACACTATCATGGTTTCTGTTATGGCAGTTAATAATGAAATTGGCACCATTGAGCCAATTTCTGAAATTGCAAAGATTGTAAAAGCAAATGGAAATACTCTTTTTCATGTTGATGCAATACAGGCATATGGAAAAATCCCGGTAAACATTAAAGATGGCATTGATCTTTTGTCAGTATCAGGGCACAAATTTCACGGCCCAAAAGGAAGTGGATTTTTGTACGTAAAAGAGGGGGTCAAGGTAAATCCTATTATCTTTGGCGGAGGACAGGAAACTGGTAAAAGAAGCGGAACAGAAAATGTTCCAGCAATAGCAGGTCTTGGCGTTGCATGTAAGCTTGCGATAGATGGACTTAGTGATAACATAATCAAAATGCGTGAGATTAAAGCCGATTTTAGGCGAAATCTTTCCAAGATAGATGGGGTTTCATTTAATGGTCCAAAGGATGATGAAAAACTGGCTCCACATATTTTGTCGGTAAGTGTTAAGGGTGTTAGAGCAGAGGTGCTTTTACATGCACTTGAGGACAAAGGAATATTTGTTTCGGCTGGCTCGGCATGTTCATCAAATAAGCCTCAGACAAGCCGTACGCTTTTGGCAATTGAACTTGATAATGCACTTTTAGATTCAACCGTCAGGGTATCGTTAAGCAGGTTTAATACCAAAGAAGAACTTGAAGAAGCAGCAAATGCTTTTGCAGAGATTGTACCAATGCTTCAGAAATACAGTAGACACTAATTGAAAGGAATCAAATGACAACACAGGCATTTTTAATTAAATATGGTGAGATTGCCATAAAAGGAAAAAATAGATATGTGTTTGAGGATGCACTGGTTAGCCAGCTTAATCATGCACTCAAACCTTTGGGTCAGAAATTTGACATAATTAAACAGCAGGGCAGAATCTTCGTTAAGCCACAGGAAGAGTGCGATGAGGACGAAGTGAAAGATGCTTTGTCAAAAGTGTTTGGAGTGGTTGGATTTTCTCCTTGCTATATGACTGAAGATGAGGGCTTTGATAAGCTTGCAGAGGAAATCATAGACTACATGAAAAGAACTTATGGTGATGAGCCTCATACTTTCAAAGTGGATGCAAGACGTGCCAGAAAGAATTATCCTCTTCAGTCTATGGAAATCAATGCCAATATGGGAGAAAAAATCCTTGAGGCGATGCCAAACATGAAGGTGGATGTGCATAATCCGGAGATTATGCTTCATATCGAGATAAGAGAACAAATCAGTTATTATTCGGTAGATTATCCTGGCCCTGGCGGAATGCCTGTAGGTACTGCAGGAAAGGCAATGCTTCTTTTATCAGGTGGTATCGACAGTCCTGTTGCTGGATGGATGATGGCAAAGCGTGGAGTTGTACTTGAGGCAGTTTATTTTCATGCTCCACCATATACTTCAGAAAGAGCCAAGCAGAAGGTCATCGATCTTGCTAAAAAGGTTGCAAAATATGCTGGCCCTATCAAGCTTCATATTGTTAATTTTACGGATGTTCAGCTTAAAATTTATGAGGATTGTCCTCATGAGGAACTTACCATCATTATGCGCCGTTATATGATGAGAATTGCAGAGTATTTTGCGGTAGAAGATGGATGCCTTGGCCTTATTACAGGAGAATCGGTAGGACAGGTTGCATCACAGACGATGCAGTCACTTAATGCGACAAATGCAGTGTGCAAGCTTCCTGTATACAGACCGCTTGTTGCATTTGATAAGCAGGATATAGTAGAGATCTCATACAAAATTGATACTTATGAGACAAGTATTCTTCCGTATGAGGACTGCTGCACAATTTTTGTTGCGAAGCATCCTGTTACAAAGCCAAAACTTGAAATAATTGAAAAATCTGAGGCAAAGCTTGAAGGAAGCATAGAAGCATTAGTTAAAACAGCTATTGAAACCAGAGAGGTTATGATAGTTAAAGGAGAATAAAAAAATCCCCCGCTTTTGCGGGGGAATAAAAATTAATTCAATTTGTGATTATACGAGATATGGCTTGATAACTTCCATGATGTCATCGATGTTGCTCTCATTGTGAATAGCAAGCTCGATTGGCTTAGAAAGGTCAAGTGAGAAGATACCCATGATTGACTTAGCGTCAATTACATATCTGCCTGAAACGAGATCGAAATCGAAATCGAACTGTGCGATTGCGTTTACGAAGCTCTTTACCTTGTCGATTGAATTAAGTGAAATCTGAACTGTTTTCATAACAAACCTCCTTATGTGTTGTCTTACTAATTATAAATCTTTTCCTCTGTACGACAATATAGTAGCCCAAAAATTTATATAAATCAAGATGGAAAGCACTAAAATAATAGACAAAAAAATAGGAAAAATGACAGCATCTCTTCATAATTTGGGATGTAAAGTTAACCAATATGAGACAGATGCTTTGGGGCAAATGCTCAAAGAGGCAGGGGTAACCATAGTTGATTTTGGTCAAAAAGCCGACATAACAATCATCAATACCTGCTCTGTTACAAATACTGCGGACCAAAAATCACGTCAGATGATAAGCCGCGCAAGGCGCTTAAACCCTGAATGTATCGTGGTTGCGGCGGGCTGTTATGTGCAGACAAAAGAGAATATAACTCCTGGTGATTTAGGAGCTGACATACTTTTGGGCAATAATGAAAAGTCAAAACTGGTTGATTGTATAGAGGAATTTATAGAAAAAAGAGAAAATCAGCTTCATAGGGTAGAAGACACAAATGAGCTTACCGAATATGAAAAACTGGAGTTTTCAGAAGAGTCGAGCCATACAAGAGCATTTGTTAAGGTAGAGGATGGGTGCAATGCATTTTGCAGCTATTGCATAATACCTTATGCGAGAGGCAGAGTCAGATCAAGGACTATCGAAGATGCTACAAATGAAGCTTTGAAATTGGCCGATGCCGGATATAAAGAGATTGTTATTTCGGGAATTCATTTGCCAAGCTTCGGTATGGATACTGGTGAGAACCTTTTGGATCTTATAAAGTCTATTCACAGTATAGAGGGGATAAAAAGAATACGCCTGGGATCTTTAGAGCCTAGAGTTATTACAAAAGAGTTTGCGACTGAACTATCAAAATTAACAAAGGTTGCACCTCATTTTCATCTTTCCCTTCAGAGCGGATGTAATGAGACTTTGAAGCGTATGAATAGGAAATATTCGGCAGCAGAATATAAAGAAAAGTGCGATATTCTTCGGGAAGTATATGACAATCCAGCCCTTACGACGGATGTGATTTGTGGCTTTCCGGGTGAGACTGATGATGAGTTTGAAGAATGCTATAATTTTGTAAAAGATATTGGTTTCTATGAGATGCATGTATTCAAATACTCAAGACGCCATGGCACTGTTGCAGACAGGATGAAAGAACAAATTACCGAGGCTGTGAAAACTGCCCGAAGCAAAAGGCTTATTGAACTGTCTGAAAAAATGAGTAGCGATTATATTCTTTCGATGAAAGGAAAGAAAGCGAATATCATTTTGGAAGATGAAGCGGAAGAAAATGGAGTGAGGGGCAGAGTTGGATTTTCTGCACACTATATAAAAGCTTTTGTTCCAGGAGAACATGAGCAGGGCGAAATGATTGAAGTAGAACTCTAGGAGGATTTATGTTAGGACTTATTGTTGCTTATGCTAAAAACAGAGTTATTGGAAATAAAGGAATGATTCCTTGGAGGATAAAAGGCGAGCAGCTTCGATTCAAGGAATTAACAACTGGAAATATTGTAATTATGGGTCGCAGATCCTATGAAGAAATAGGGCGTCCGCTTCCAAACAGAGAGACTATTGTTGTTTCCTCTACCAAAAATTTTGATCAGGAACATTGTGTTACTGTTAAATCATTAAAAGAAGCAATTGAATTAGTAGGGGATAAAACAGCTTATATTTCAGGAGGTGCAAGGCTATATGAGGAAGCGCTTCCTTTGGTTGATAAGCTTTATATTACAGAAGTTGAACTTGAGCCAGAAGGAGATACTTTCTTCCCTGAATTTGATGAGTCTTTATATGAAAAGACAATAGATCAGCATTTTGATGGAGAAATTCCGTTTACTTACGTTACTTACACAAAGAAGTAATTATGCCAAGACCTTTTGGATACTCTTTTTTCGAATTAGAGGAATGAGAAGAAGAATAGTCTTTATAATGTTGTCTGCTATCATGAAGTACCATATGATTTCGATGGTTGCTCCTATATAGTGAACAAAAATATATGTCGGAATTATGCGGATTACCCACATGCCAAAAAGCTCGGTTATAAAAGGTAACTTAGTGTTGCCAAGACCGTAGAAGATGCCTTCTGCGACAATCATAAGTCCATAGAACGGTTCTGAAAAAGCGACGATTTTAAGGACTGAAGCACCGATTCTGGCAACTTCATCACTACTTGTAAATAAACTCATTAAAGGATATGCAGTGACAAAAAGGAGAAAACCTGTTATGCACTGCATTCCCAGAGTGAATGCTAAAGAACTGCGACAGACTTTGTCGTATTTTTTTTGATTTTTTTCGCCAACAGCAATGCCAACCAAAGTGGAAGTAGCTGCACGAAGGCCATAACCTGCTATGTAGAAAATCTGCTCTGCTGTTACAGCTATTGAGTGGGCGGCAAAGGTTGTTGTTCCTAATGTGGTGACCTGAGCTGCGAAAACAACGTATCCTGCACAGCTGGCAACATGCGATGCAAAAAGTGGTATTGCAAGTTTTAAAATTTCTGAAGCAATAGTTTTATCAAAATGCTCTTTTGAATATATTGTGTTAAACAGTTGATTTTTGCCAAAGGCAATAAACATTAGTATTCCGCCTATAGCATACGCAATAGCTGATCCAATTGCGGCTCCTATTACGCCCATTGAAAGGGCATAGATAAATAGATAATTTAGTGCTACATTAAGAATATTAGAGATAAGACTAATTACCATAGGGGTTTTTGAATCTTTAACGCCCCTTAAGGCACCGGCCATGACGCTTTGTATTGATCTTAGGAAAAATGGAATTAGTATTATAATAAAGTATGTAGAGGCATCTTTTTGAATGGAGTTTTCTGCTCCCATCCAGATAGGAATAAATGGAGCAAGAACAATGCAAATTATCTCCATGATAAGACCGAAGATAAAGGCCATAATTATACCGGATTTTGCGTATGTCTTTATGGCTCCGAAATCTTTTCTGCCGTAGCTTTGTGCTATGAGAGTTTGAGTACCAACAGCAAAGGCAGCAGGTACACAAAAAGAAAGCCAACCGATTGTTGTAGTTACAGAAACTGATGCGGTGGCTTTTTCTCCCAGCTGTCCGACCATTGCGGTGTCTACGTATTGAAGGAGTGTTGATAAAATTTCCTCAATAATAGTAGGAATGGCCAACGAAATAAGAGCGAAAAGTATGCTGTTTTTCTTATTTTTGATAAAATCCATAGTATAATTCTGTAGAAATATTATAACGAAAAAAGAGATTGTTTCAACTTTACAAGATATGAAAAAAATTATTTCAATTATCGATGATTTTAGTTATCAGGTTATAAATCATAATGTGTCGAGCTTTGCGGCCTCGACATCATTCTTTTTGTTTTTATCTTTGGTTCCTGCAGTTATGATTATATGTAGTGTTTTGCCATATACTCCTGTTACTCAGGATATGCTTCTTTCGTCTTTGGCGAGATTTATCCCGGGAACTGTCTTTGCGTTTGTTACAGAAATTATTGAGAGTGTGTATGAGTCGACCGCGGGGATTTTGTCGATATCTATTATTCTTACACTTTGGTCTGCAGGAAAGGCTATGATGGCACTTTCTCTTGGATTTAATGCAATTTGTGATGTTGAAGAAAATAGAAAGTATCTGGTTATAAGAGGAGTTGCGTGCCTCCATACGCTGGTTCTTTTGGTAGGACTAATTTTCACACTTGTTGTTGAGGTATTTGGCAGGAGTATTTTGCTTACACTTTATAAATATGTGCCAGCGACTAAACCATTTTTTAGTCTTATTCTTCATGGACGACATCTTATTACATGGCTTTTGGTGACGGTGCTAATTGCAGTCCTATATAATGTCGTGCCTCGAAGAAAAAGCCATTTTAAAAGCCAGTTGCCTGGTGCGATACTGGCATCTACTTTGTGGAGTTTATTTTCATGGGCATTTTCTTTATATGTAAGATATGCGAATTTTACTATCTATGGATCTTTGGCAGCCATTGTAATTTTTATGCTGTGGCTGTACGTCAATATGAATATTCTTATGATGGGAATCTACATCAACACCTATTTGAAACCGTTTAGAAAGAGTTTCAGGACGGCAAGGAAAAGAAGAAAAGAGGAAGAAGATATCTGATTTAGTCCAGCGAAAGCTGGGCTAAATTTTTGCAAAAAAGTGTTGCTTTTTGTTCTCATATATGATAACCTAAATGCTGTCGGGGGGAAATATGAAAACTAGATTTGCAGATGGCAGAGTGCCAGAGAAGAACCGGTCTGCGCGAAAAATGGTGGCGGCAGAGCTTAAGACAGCCAGGCTTTCAAAGAAGCTTACCCAGCAGGAGCTTGCAGATATGACCGGTACACAAAAATCTAATATTTGTCGAATGGAAAGTGGAAGCTACAATCCAAGCCTGGATTTTCTTGTGAAAGTAGCTAACAGTTTAGATAGAGAATTAAAGGTAACCCTAGAGTAATGAGAAAACCATCCTATAGGACAGCACAGGAGTCTTCAATAGAATTATGTCGAATTTTTAACCCTGTTGCTACAAAGCACCTTAAGGATTGTCTTATAAATTCATGTGTTTCTTTCGTTGAAAGTTATCAGCGCATTCCATTTTGGAAAAGAGAGTCATCCTTTGGATATTCGAAAGTCTGCGTTGTTACTATCAATCGTCATGAATACAAAAAAGCAAGGACTTCTCTTGCTGATCTTGATCCTTACTATAAGGAAAAAATCTTCTTAAACATTTTATAATTGATTTATATCCCTCTTTTGGTTGGTGAATTAGGCCCTCGCTTTGCGCGAGGGTCGTGTGTTTTTATTTGCTTTGCAAAGCTTCTTAATTAAGTTAGAATAGACAGTGTATGGATTTATAGAAAGGTTTGGTTTTATTTGGCTTCAGAGAAAACAAGAATTGTCAATAATGTAAGCATTACCTGCATTATTGTTAATATGCTTTTAAGTATTGGAAAGATAATCGTAGGTATTGTTGGACATAGCTCTGCTATTATTACTGACGCTGTAAACAGCATAGGTGATGTCATATCTACAGTAATTATTATTGTTGGAAATAAGGTGTCAGAGAAAGCATCAGACGAAGAGCATCCTTATGGTCATGAAAAATTTGAATGTATTTTTATGATTATTTTTGTTTTTTGCCTTGCGTATGCTGGAATTGAGATGTTAAAAGGCGGTGCGTCTGTTCTTTATAATGGAATAAAAGATCCAGCTTTTGTTAGGAATCTTGCTCAGCCAGAGTTTAGTGCAATGATAATTTCCATTATCACAATTGTTGTTAAACTTATAATGACCAGAGTGACTTTCTATTATGCAAAGAAGGTTAACAGCATGGGGCTTTATGCTGATGGAAAGAATCACGAACTTGATGCAGTGACTTCGCTGCTTATCGTTGTGGCTCTTATTTTTTCATTTAATGGGGTCTGGTTTGCAGATGCCGTTGCATCATTAATCGGATGTGGTTTTATTTTTAAACTTGTTGCGGAGTTATTTATGATGTCAATAAATGGACTTGTCGATAAAAGCGCATCTACTGAAATTAATGAAAAGGCAAAAGAAGTAGCTCTTTCTGTGGAAGGTGTTTTAGGTATAAGCCGCATGCGTTCAAGGCAGTTTGGGTCAAGGGCGTTTATTGATATGGAGATTTTTGCTGATGCTAATATCACTTTGGCTGAAGCGGAAGTAATTACAGAAAATGTGCATCATGCAGTGCAGAATGCAATTGAGGAAGTAAAACACTGTCAGGTGCATACAGATCCATATATTGTGAGGGGAGAAATTGATGGAAACTAAAACCTATGTTGTAAAAAGAATAGATGGGGATTATGCATATCTTATTATTCCTGAGCAGCCAGAACTTGAGGAAAAGTGTGTTGCAAGAGCACTTCTTCCAGAGGACATAACAGAGGGCTGCACACTCTTATATGAGATGCTTCAGTATAAGATTGTGGAATAAGAAAAGTGAAAAAGCTAGAGATAGATGAGATAAAAAAAGAGTTTCAGGAAGAAACAGCGAAAGTTGTTGCTACTGCAAATAAGATTCTTCATACAGAAATGCTAAATAAGTACACGTTTAATTTGATTCTTCGTGTGGTTATTTTCATTGCTGTATTTATTCTTTATTTGACCAATAAAGAACTCATGGGACAGTTCATAAAGTTTGATATTTTAAGAACGCAGAATCTGCCATATGTAGTTTCTCCGATACACATTTTATGGCTATATCTTATGATTGTCATGCTTACGCATATTTTTCCATCAAAGAAAAATTCAATGGCGATGAATAAAGCCATGAATATAGGCTTTACTGAGAAAAAAGATTACAGCAGATTAGGACTTCTTGAATACGTGCAGCAGCAAAATGCAAGAGTCTGGATAGTAATGCTTATCTGGCTTTCTTTCAATGCGGTATTTGGTGCACTTTACTTATTTAAAGTTATAGATGAAATTGATCTTGTTATGCTCAGTGTTTTCTACTTTTTGAGCGATTATATCTGCATTCTTTTATACTGTCCATTCCAAACCCACATAATGAAAAATAAGTGCTGTGTAAACTGCAGAATTTATGACTGGGGCCACTTTATGATGTTTACCCCAATGCTTTTTATAAAAGATTTCTTTAGCTGGAGTTTATTCTTCACTTCGCTTGTTGTCCTTATCAGATGGGAGATTTATTACGCTAAATATCCGGAAAGATTTTGGGAGGGTTCAAACGAAAATCTCAAGTGTGCAAATTGTGACGAGAAACTTTGCCAGTTTAAGAAGAGGTTGAAAAGATAAAATCGAAATAAATCATATTGACTTTTAGTATCTTTTGAGTTATAAATTAATAACATTTTCTTAATTTAATTCTATATTCCCCAATGAGGAGAAAAAATTGAATAGCAGTAACAGAGAATACAAAAGCGACGTTTTTTGTATGCTTTTAGAGTATCCAGAAAACGCATTGAGCCTTTTTAATGCAATGAATGGGTCTGATTATACTGATCCATCAATAGTTGAGGTGTGCACATTAGAAAAAAGCATATCTCTTACAGTAAGAAATGATGCCTCGTTTATAGTAGATAACATTCTGTCATTATACGAGCATCAGTCAAGTGTTTGCCCCAATATGCCATTAAGAATACTGTACTATGTCTGTGATATATTTAAAAGGATTACAGATAATAGAGATATATATGGGAGCAAACTTATAAAAATACCAACACCTCGTTTTGCTGTATTTTATAATGGATTAAAAAAACAGCCAGAACATACCATACAAAAATTGTCAGATGCTTTTGAACAGGCAGAAGATACACCTGAATTGGAGCTTATCTGTCATGTTTATAATATAAATCCTGGCAACAATGAAAATCTTTTTTCAAAGTGTGGATTTTTATACGAATATATGCTATTTATTGAGTATGTAAGGGAGAATATCGCCTCTTATGGAAAAGATAATTTAGAGGAAGCTCTCAAGGATGCAATAGATAAGGCAATAGCCAATAATATTTTAAAAGATTTTCTGATTGAAAGAAGATCTGAGGTAATGAAGGTTATGGTGTTAGATTATACTTACGAACGTCGCATGGAGCTTATGAAACAGGATTATTTCGAGGATGGACATGATAAAGGGTTCCAAGAAGGACGTCAAGAAGGACGCCAAGAAGGACGTTTCGAACAACTGATAGAGCTTGTAAAGGACGGACTTCTTAAAGTAACTGATGCGGCAAATAAGGCAAACATGCCGGTGGAAGAGTTTGAATTATTATTAAAATAAAGATGAAAACGCATATACTCGAAAGTATATGCGTTTTTTATAGGCCTACAAAAAATGAATTGATGTCAGTTTTGAATAGCTTGGATAAAGCAATTAATTCGCTGACTCTAATGTTATATGTTCCACATTCTATTTGAGAATAGATACTTCTTGAAATATCAATGCCAGACAGTTGTAGCCAAGTTACAACTTCTTCTTGAGTCATCTTAGAATCATTTCTTAGTTTTCTTATATTTTTCCCAAGTGAAACGTCTTGTTTTATTTTTTGCGTAACTACCACCTCTATTCTGCAATAAATACGTTGCATTTATATTGATGATAGGTTGAATTTTTGATAACATTGCAATGAATACATTGCAAAATGAATTTATACCTAGCTTTTAGAGGGAGAGATAGATGAACGTAGATTTTCAGGTGTTAAAAGATGAGGTTGAAAAAATCACAGTAGCAGGAGATATTGAGTCGATTTTAGGTCACGATACTGCCTATAAAAGATTTCGCGAGACTGCTATGAATCGACCTGACTCACTAGCTATTAAGTATATGGGAAAAGATATATCGTTTCAGAATCTGCTGAAAGATATAGATTCGGTTGCTAATGTTTTGGCTGGCTTGGGAATTGAAAAAAATACGATTGTTACTACGAGTCTTTTGTGTACGCCAAGTGCAATAGTTCTCTTTTATGCACTTGATAAAATTGGCGCAACACAACATATGATAAATTGTGCAGCTAGTCCAAACGAAATTAAACGTGAGATAACTCATATTCCATCAGATTATTTTATTGGTAATGATATTTTTTGTACTCCTGAAATGATGACACAACTTAGAATGACAGGAGTAAAGAAAATCATAACTACATCATTAATTGATTATCTGGAGCATCTTATAAATTCTGATTCTATTAAATTCGCAATTACTGAAAAAGTTAAAGGCCTTAAGAAAAGCGAATATAAGAAAGAAGGTGTTTTTTCTTATAGGGACCTTTTGGCGAATACATCAAAATATTCTCCTATAGAGGCTGTGGATTACGAAGAAAATCACAATGCAACAATTGCGTATACAAGTGGTTCTACAGGCAGTAGTAAGGCCTGTGTAGCAACATGGGAAGGTATTGATTCTATGGTTCAGGTTATGGGGATGACAGAACAAGGAAGATTTCAGCCTGACGATGTTATGCTCAGTACGTTTCCTCTGTGGATTTATTATTCACTTTTAAATATGATTCATGAGCCATTGTGTCTTGGTGTTACTCTTGCACTGGATCCGTTGTTTAAGCCAGAACGTATTCCGAAGCGAAACAAGCAATATAAATTTAATTTTTGGCTTACAATTCCTCCGTATCTTAAGGCGTTTCTTGATTCTGGAAAAAGAACGGATTGTTCAAAGTGGAAAATTGTTCTTACTGGTGGAGCCGAGTTGCCGAACGAACTAAAAAGAAGAGCTATTAAATATGTTGAAGATAATGGGGGAAACATTGAAGTTGTTCAGGGGTATGGTGCAAGTGAGTGCCTAGGTTCATTTGCTTATTGTTATTATCCAAATTCAACCGAAGGGTGTTTGGGAAAGCCTTGCATAGGAAATATGCTAAAGATACTGGATGTTGAGACTAATGAAGAGTTGGGAGTCAACCAGTCAGGCGTTGGTTATTTTTACAGTCCAGCATTAATGAAAGAATATTATGGTGATCCAGAAGCTACTAATCATAACTTGGTGAAGGATGCAAATGGTGTTACTTGGTATAACACTGAAGATATCATTCATATTAACGATAAGGGAGAAATATTCCTGGATGGAAGACTTAGACGTATAGCTTTGGCATTGGATAAAGACTTAAATCCAACGAAGATTATACCTGAAAGAACCAGACGTGAACTTAGCATGCACCCAGCAATAAATAAGTGCGAGGTTGTTACTGCTCATGATGATATATACGAGAATGTGGCAGTTGGGTTTGTTGTTCTAAAAGAAGGGTTTGAAGCAAGCGAGGACCTAAAAAAGGAACTTATTGATTATTCTAAATCTCAAGTTCCAGAGTATATGGCAACAAAGGAAATTGTTTTTATGGATGACTTACCTGTGAATGCTACGGGTAAGGTAGACATCGTAAAGCTTGAGAAAATGGCTAATAATGAGAAAATTTAGAGAGTGTGTGGAGTTGGCGAGTATGAAAGATAATGTTAGCAGAATTAATATAACAACTAATCAGGATATAGAAATTAAAACAAAAAAAAAAACTATGGAGTGTAAAAAGTCTTTGCCAAGTTTAAAGTATATTGAGCTGATGGGGATTTATTTGAATGAAATTAATAGACGAGATACAAATTTATGGAAGCAACTTTATACCCTGTTTCTGAGTATATTAGTCTTTGAATTATTTCCATATATGAACAAATTTTGGAAAATAGAAAATTTCCCATCGGTTCCGGCGTGGTTGTTTCCGCTTGTTGCAAGTGTTTTGATTGTTGTTTTTTGGATTGTAGGTGTTGCATACGCAATTCGGGTAAGCGCAGTTTCCGCAACATATGGTGAAATGATAAAAAATATCAAGGACGAATCGTGCAGGCGAAAAACAGTTACTGAAATTGCAAAAGAAAGAAATATGTCAAAAGGATTCCAGGGGATTTTAAACATACATATGACGGAACTTATTGTGCATACTATGACGGGATGTTTGTTGATACTAAATATCATTTCTTGGATTGATGTTTTAAAAACTGTTTAGACACGTAGTTTGACAGAGGAGGTCAGATAGAAAATGATCAACACAAACCATGCTGGAGTAATAGGAACTATGCACGTTACAGATAGTCTAAAAAAGTGCTGGATGATATAGAAACAAATCATAATCATTCATGGTATGAAGAAATATACCTAAGAAATAAGCATACATTATCCGACATGGCTCTTCTTTATCGTGGTACAAAGATAACATACGTAAAATTTGGACTCCCCATTCCGAGTGTGTTCGAAGCGAAGTTTGTTTCACCCCCACCTTTTATTTCCAATAATGCTTTACCAAAATTCAGAAAAATGGTTGTTTGAGGAAAAAAGAGAGTCGACCACTGGATGGAGATAAAGAAGAAACAGAAAGATAGGTTGTTGAGAGAAAATATGATGAAAGAAGAGATGACTGGCTATCCATCCATAGATAAGCCATGGTTAAGGTATTACGAAAAATCTGTTAACAGGAGGTTGAAGAGAGAATGAATCAAGCAACTGGAGAAATGAAAAATATGATAATACAACCCAAAGAATACTTTTATCGCACGAATCCAATACGTGAAATAGAACCAAATCAAACCATGTATACATTGGTAAGAAATCTGAATCATCATTGTATGGAGCAAGATGCAATTGGTTTTTTAGGTACAAATATATCTTTTGCAACATTATTTAATACAGTTGACAGGTTGGCAGATGCTTTTAGTAAGAATGGTGTTGTTGCTGGTGATACGGTATGTATTTGCACTATTAATATGCCAGTTGTACAGGAATGTTTATTATCGCTTAGTAAATTGGGAGCAATTTCTGAATGGGTAGATTTGCGAATTAAAGGGCAGGATTTGATTGATAAAATCAATGAGAGTAAATGCAAATTAATGGTTGTATTTGATGGAGTCTTTGATGTTGTTTCCAGTGTGGTTGCTAAAACAGAAGTAGAAAAAATCATTGTTGTATCACCTAAAGATTACCTTAACCCAGTCGTAAAACTTGATGCTAATCTTAAAGAAAAAGATAACTTAAATTTGTCGATAACAGGAGTTAAGTGTATACGATACCGGGATTTTATAAGACAGGGAGATAGTAACAGTAAAGTAGAACCCGTTGATTTTGAGAATGATAGGCCAGCAGTTGTTGTGCAGTCATCAGGGAGCACAGGTACACCAAAATCAATATTGCATACGGAATATAATTTTAATTCAAAAATGGTACAAGAAGCTTATTCGGATTTGCCACTTGAAGAGGGAAAATGTATGCATATATGTGTGCCGCCATTTATCATTTATGGGCTAGTAAATTCCGTATATGCTTGCTTGATATTTGGTATGAAAGCATATATGAATCCGTACATTAGTGAGACGACGGTATTTGATGATCTTGGTAAGTTTGACTTGGCTTGCTGTACACCTACACATTTCAGATACCTATATGAGAAATATAAAGAATATAGCGATGCCTACAAGTCTACATCAAAGAATAGTTCATCATATAGAGATGTTACTAGAAAAATAAAAAACCTTAAGAAAAAAATGGATTGTGTGGATATTTTTATTTCTGGTGGAGATAAATTATATCCAGAAGAATTACTTGAGATGGAATGCCTGTTTTCTAAACCAATTATTAATGGTTATGGGAATAATGAATTGGTAGGGGCTGCAATAGTAACTCCTGTTTATGGGGCAAAACCAGAATCTGTAGGAATCCCTTATAAAAATTCGATAGTATGTGCATTTGAAGTTGATACAGATAATCGTCTTTCTAGTGGAGAAGAAGGCGAGATTGCAATTTATGCGGATAATGTATTTATTGAATATATAGGAAATAAACAGGCAACAAACCAGATAAAAAGAGTGCATGGCGATGGAAAAGCATGGATTCACACGGGTGATCTTGGATATGTAGATGAGGATGGTTATGTCTATATTACTGGTAGATGTAAAAGAATTATTAAAAGAGCATCTTTTAAAATAGCGCCTGAAACTATAGAGGAAAAAGTCATGACCATTGATGATGTGAAAGACTGTGTAGTTGTAGGTGTTCCAGATGACAAAGAAATGGAAGTCCCATTTGTTTTTGTTGAGTTGTCTGGTGGAAAGGAAATATCGTCAGATGATATTTTAAGAAGATGTAGAGACCTGTTGCCAGATTATGAAGTCCCTAAATTTGCAGAGATTATTGAAAAAATTCCATATAAGAATCATAAGCATAACTTTAAGGAATTAGAACAGCGAGCAGGGGATATTGTTGGCAAATCATCGATGTAATTTAAAAAGGAGAAAATGTAATTATGATGTCCTCAGACATGACAGGATATCCATCTATAGATAAGTCGTGATAAAATGCTATAACGAAGATGTCGTTAATGGCCGGATATTACAGTTAAAAATATAAGCTAAGACTTTAAGCGAGACTCCGTTATGAGGAGCACACTAGCAGCGAATGCGGGCGCATGTTTGAGCGAAGCGAGTTTGCGCAGGAGCATGAGCGAATAGGCGTGTGCGACGAGTAGGAGGCGAGACGGTCTTAGCTTATATTTTTAACCGTATATCCGGCATATCCATCTAAAAAACACTTGCATTTTCCCTTTGCCCGTGCTTTAATCATTCTAAAGGTATTTCAAGTCATTTCTGACTTTATTTCCCAGAGGAGAGTATATGAGAGAAAAATACGAAACCCTTAGTGTAGCTGTATTGCGTGAATTAGCTAAAAGTCATGGTATTAAAGGCGCCAGCACCATGAAAAAATCTGATTTGATTGATGCACTTTGTGCGCTTGAAGAAAAAATGACAGAGGAGGTTAAGGCTCCAGCTGAAGAGAAGCCTGTAGAGGAGAAGGTAGAACCTGCAGCTTCTGAAGAAAAGGCAGAGGAAAAGCCTGCTGAACCAGTAGTTCAGACTGTGCCATGTAGCGGTATTCTTGAGGTAATGCCAGATAATTTTGGCTTTATCAGATGCGAAAACTATATGCCAGGTGAAGGCGATATCTACGTTAATCCTCAGATTATAAGAAAGATAGGTCTTAAGACTGGCGATGTAATTATTGGAAAAGCTAAGGTAAAGGGTGATAAGGAGAAATTCCAGCCACTTTTATCTATAGATACAATCAATGGATATACCGTTGAAGAAACTATGAAGAGAACTTCGTTTGAGGAACTTACACCTATTTTCCCAAATGAGAGAATTGGTCTTGAAAGACCAGGTTGTTCTGTTGCTATGAGGATAGTTGATCTTGTTTCTCCTATTGGTAAGGGACAGCGAGGTATGATTGTTTCTCAGCCAAAGGCAGGTAAGACTACACTTCTTAAAGAAGTGGCTAAATCGGTTACTACAATGCACCCAGAGATGCATCTTATTATTCTTCTTATCGATGAGCGTCCAGAGGAAGTTACCGATATAAAGGAAGCAATCACTGGCGATAATGTTGAAGTAATCTATTCTACTTTTGATGAACTTCCAGAGCATCATAAGAGAGTTTCAGAGATGGTTATTGGCAGAGCTCGCCGTCTTGTAGAACATGGAAAGGATGTAATCATTCTTCTTGACTCAATCACAAGACTTGCAAGAGCTTATAACCTTACAGTTCCACCATCAGGCCGTACCTTATCAGGTGGTCTTGACCCTGCAGCACTTCACATGCCAAAGAAATTTTTTGGTGCTGCGCGTAATATGCGTGAAGGTGGCTCACTTACTATCCTTGCAACTGCACTTGTTGATACTGGCTCAAAGATGGATGATGTTGTATACGAGGAGTTCAAGGGAACTGGTAACATGGAACTCATCCTTGACAGAAAGCTTTCAGAAAAGCGTATTTTCCCTGCTGTAGATATAACAGGTTCCGGCACCCGACGCGAAGATCTTCTTTTAAACAAAGACGAACTTGAAGCGATGGACATCATGAGAAAAGCAATCAATGGCATGCATAAAGATGAAGCTGTTGAAAATATCATCAATCTCTTTGCTCACACCAGAAACAACAAAGAGTTTATTGAAATTATTAAGAAGAAGAGAGTTTAATAGCCAGGCATGAACCACATATGTTTTGCATAGAGGTTCGTGTGAGGGAACACTGACTTTGACTCAGCATAAATCCATATATTTTGCTTAGGGGTTCGTGTGTAGAACCCCGTGCAAAATTATATGGATTATGCTGACAAAAAAGCTTGCATTCCCTAAAGTACTATGTTAAACTTATCAAGCTGTTTATGTGGGATGTAAACGCTTATGTCCGTTCCATAATGTGACTTTGGAGCGGGGAACATGATTTTAGATAGAGAGGTAAAAAAATGAGACAGGGTATTCATCCAGATTACTATCAGGCAACTGTAACCTGCAACTGTGGTAACACTTTCGTTACTGGTTCAACCAAGCAGGAAATTCACGTAGAAATTTGCTCTAAGTGCCACCCATTCTATACTGGCCAGCAGAAAGCTCTTAAGGCTCGTGGTCGTATCGATAAGTTCAACAAGAAGTACGGCATTAAAGAGGATTAGCATAGAGGATTCGATTAACTTTTCCGCCTTATGGTGGGCGGTTGTCGTATCCGAAAATAAAATGCTTTTGTTACCAGGATACAAATTGTATCCTGGTTTTTTATTTGTATGACATATCAAGAATTACTAACAACTGCAAAGAATGCTTTTACAGAGGTGGAAATAAGAGAGCCGGATATAGATGCAAAGCTACTGCTTTTGCATGTTACAGGGTTTTCTTCTGCGGAACTTTTTCTTCATCTGCCGGATGAGGCACCTAGGGAAAAGGAAGAAAAGCTTCTTGAGCTTGTGGAAAAAAGAAAGACAAGGTATCCGCTTCAGTACATAATTGGAGAGCAGGAATTTTATGGGCTTTCGTTTAAGGTTTCGCAGGACTGTCTTATTCCAAGAGCTGACACAGAGATCCTTATAGATGAAGTGCTTAAGGTGATAAAAGATGGGGACGAACTTTTGGATACCTGTACAGGGTCTGGGTGCGTCCTTATAACCCTGATGAAGCATAGGAAGCTTAAGAGCGCAACAGGTCTTGATATTTCGGAAAAAGCTTTGAAAATGGCAAAAGAAAATGCCAAAAGACATGAGGTTAATCCGAAATGGATTCACTCGGATTTATTTGAAAAAGTCACAGATAAATACGATGTTATAACCTCGAATCCTCCATATATAGATAGTGAAGTCTTAAAAGGACTTCAGCCAGAGGTAAAGGACTTTGAGCCTAATATGGCACTAGATGGAGGAAAAGACGGTTTAGAGCCGTATAGACCGCTTTGTGAGGGAGCGTTTAATCACTTGAAAGATGGCGGTTATTTTTTGACGGAGATAGGTTATGACCAGGGGGAAGCAGTCAGGAAGATTTTCGAAGAGGCTGGTTTTTCAGAGGTTGAAGTAATAAAAGATTTAGCGGCAGATGACCGTGTTGTGAAAGGGAAGAGAAATGTACGATAAGTTAGAAGACATACTGATTCATTACCAGGAATTACTAAACATGCTTCAGGAACCAGACGTGGCTGGTGATTCTCAAAGACTTACCAAGCTCATGAAGGAGCAGGCAGAGCTTACTCCTATTGTTGAGGCATATGAAAAATATAAGAAGGCAAAAGAGACTATTGAGGATTCCCTTATGATGCTTGACGAAGAGTCAGATGAAGAGATGAAGGAAATGCTCAAAGAGGAGTTAAACGGTGCTAAAAAGGATGTCGAGGAGTTGGAGCAGGAACTTAAGATTTTGCTTCTTCCTAAAGACCCTAATGATGATAGAAACGTAGTAGTTGAAATCCGTTCGGCAGCAGGTGGTGATGAGGCTGCGCTTTTTGCAGCAGAACTTTACAGAATGTATGCTCACTATGCTGAAACCCAGGGCTGGAAAGTCGAGATGGTTGAGTGGGAAGAAACTGGTATTGGTGGTCTTAAGAACGGAAGCTTTATTTTCTCGGGAAATAAGGTTTATTCAAAGATGAAATATGAGTCTGGCGTACACCGTGTACAGCGTGTTCCTGAAACTGAGTCAGGCGGACGTATTCATACTTCGACAGCATCGGTAGTAGTTATGCCACAGCCAGATGAAATTGATATTCAGGATATTGTTATTGCTGAAAAAGATATTCGTATCGATGTAATGCGTGCATCAGGAAATGGTGGACAGTGTGTAAATACCACTGACTCTGCAGTTCGTCTTACTCACTACCCAACAGGTATTGTTATTTATTCTCAGACTGAAAAATCTCAGATTCAGAACAGAGAAAAGGCATTTAACCTTCTTCGTACAAAGCTTTATGATTTAGAACTTCAGAAGAGAATAGATGAAAATTCAGCAACCCGTCTTGGACAGATTGGTACTGGAGATCGTTCAGAAAAGATTAGAACTTATAACTTCCCACAGGGGCGTGTAACAGATCATAGAATTAACCTTACTCTTTACAAGCTTGATAAAGTAATGAACGGAGATATTGAGGAAATTATTGATGGATGCATTACCGCAGATCAGGCACTTAAATTATCTCAGCTTCAGGAACAGCAGTAATTGGGAAAGCTAGAGCAGTACTACAATAAATTTAATGAAGATGGCAGACTGACCCGCCGTCATGGAATCATTGAGTTTAACACCTCGATGTATTTTATTCATGAATTTTTAAACGAGTACGCAGCTTCATATAACCTTCAGAAAAAGGATATAAAGATTCTTGATTTAGGGGCTGCAACAGGTGCATACAGCGTGCCATTATCTGAAGAGGGATATAGTGTTACTGCAGTTGAGAAGGTGGTTCATAACCTAAATATTCTCAAGAAAAAAGGTGCAAATGTAGAGGCTATTTTAGGTGATGCAGTTGACCTTTCTTATCTTAAGGATGAGGATTTTGATTTAATTATCTGCTTTGGACCGATGTATCATCTTATAAAAAAAGAAGATAAACTAAAGGCTTTGTCAGAGTGCAAAAGGGTTTTAAAACCAAACGGTCGGATATTTAATGCATACTGTATGAATGAGTATGCGGTTATGACTTTTGGCTTTAAAGAAAAGCATTTATTGGAGGCAAAAAAAGCAGGGAAAGTTTCAGAGGATTATCTTTTCCTTTCTACAGAAGATGAACTTTATTCATATCTTCGCATTGAGCAGATTGACGAGTTGAATAAATTATCCGGATTAAATCGAGATTTTATTTTTAGCCCAGATGGTCCTGCAAACTATATGCGAGATGAACTTAAAAATATGAGTGATGAGCTGTTTAGTGAACTTCTAGATTATCAGATTAAAAATGCCAGAAGAATGGACTTAATTGGTGCAGGATTTCACACAGTGGACATATTGAGGAAGTAAAATGGAACAAAATTTACGATATGCAGTTTTAATAGATTCAGATAACGTTTCGGCACGATATGTAAAAGAAATATTTTCAGAGCTTGCAAACTATGGCATGGTGACCATAGCCCGTATCTATGGAAACTGGCAAAAAAACACAGACTGGAAGCAGGAGATTTTGCTTGAATATTCTCTTACTCCTGTTCAGCAGTTTTCTTATACTTCTGGTAAAAATGCAACGGACATGGCGATGGTTATTGACGCCATGGATATTTTATATGGAGAAAAAGTTGATGGTTTTTGCCTTGTAACATCCGATTCTGATTTTACTCGTCTTGCGGCAAGACTACGTGAGTCAAATGTTCATGTAATAGGTATGGGTGAGTCAAAAACACCACTTGCTCTTCGTAAGGCTTGTAATAAATTTATACTTCTTAACCTTATTTCAGAGGCTGAAGGTGGAGCTGGACAAAAGGGTATGCAGGCATCAGAAGATGCTGTCTCAATCACTTCTATTGAAAGACTTGAAAGAGAGCTACTTACATATGTCAGCGAAAGTGATGACGGAAAGGTTCTTCTTGCTAATGCTGGTCAGCTTTTAAACAATCGTTATTCAGATTATGATCCACGAAATTATGGATATGCAAAACTTTCAACCATGGTCGAAGATGGTATGAAAAATCTTAAGATTGTTATGGAGAAGGATGTAGCATACCTTCTTCGTGAGGATCAGCTTGATAGAGAAATTATTATTGAAGATATCATTTCCTATATTCAGGAACAGGGTGGTAAGGTTGAGAATCTTTCTGCTATCAATGATATGCTTCATGCGAAATATTCGGGTTTTGATACAAAGTCATATGGATACAACAGACTTTCATCTTTCCTTAGAAGTATTAAAGATGTAAAAGTTTGGGGAAATACAGTTTCAATTAGAAAGAAATGAAAAAAGTTTTAGCAATACTACTAACTTTAATATGTGCCTTTTCTTTAAGCGGCTGCACAGTAGGCGACCGCGAGGTTAAGCTTCGCACACAGATGCCGGATAGTGAACTTTTTGAGATGGGAGAACTTACATGTACTCCTGAAGAATTAAAAATCTTTTTGGCAAATTATAAAAATATATATGGCAGCATATATGATACTGACTTTTGGGCAAATACGAAGGATGTTTCAGTTATGTCTGATAAAGTTAAGGATGCTGCATTTGCACATTTAACTAAAATATATGCGCTTGCCCTTTATGGAACCGAAAATAAGGTTTATTTAACGGAGGAAGAGACTTTAAAGTGTCAGTCGATAGCTGAAGAGTATTTTAAAAGTCTAAACTCTGCGGAAAAAGCGTATACAGATGCTTCTATTGAGGAGGTTACACATCTTGTTACAACATATGTTTTGGCAAAAAAAGCATATGCGAAGCTTATGGAAGATGTAAACCCAGAGGTCAGTGATGATGAGGCGAGGGTAATGGATGCTATCATTGTCTATAATACAGATATAAATCAGGTTAAAGAGGCTTATGATAAGTCAAAAGAAACCAGAGATTTTGCTTCGCTTGCCGCAAATTACAGCCAGCTTTCCTATATTGAGACTACTATAGGCCGAGGCGAGTATGATTCTGAAGTCGAAGATGAGATTTTTTCTCTCGATAATGATGAGTGTTCAAAAATGATTGAAACCAACGGCGGATATATGCTGTTTTATTGCAAGAATAAATATAACGAGGAGCTGTCGGAGCAAAAGAAGACTGAAATTTTTAATCAGAGAAAGACCGATGCGCTCTCTAAAATGTATTTGAATTATCAGAAGGAAGTAACAAGTATCCTTAATCGTGATTTATACGAGGCAATGACGGTGGATGCTTCATCTGAAATCGTTACAGATAACTTTTTTGAACTTGTTGATGACAACATCAGCTTTAGATAGAGGAAAAAGGAATGAAACAGGAAAAGAAAGAAAAACAGGAAAAGGCAGTTAATGCTGGGACTAAAAAGGAACTTCCTAAGTTTTTTGCTTGGGTGAAGAAGCATATAGGTCTTACTATATTCCTTGTGATTGTGCTTGTGATTGCAATTTTTGCAACCTATGTCACAGTCAACGTGAAAAAGGCGATGAAGGAATTGCAGACAACATCCAGTGTTGCCGAAGTAAAAGCGATGGATCTTACCAAGAGTGTTTCCATGACTGGTACACTTGAGCCAATTGACACCAGAACTGTTTCAGCGCAGGTAAACCAGATAAAAATTGATTCGATTGAGGTTGAAGTTGGTCAGTATGTTCATGAGGGTGATATCCTTATGAGATATGATGCTGAAGATTTGGAAAAGAATCTGGCAGATGCTACTAAAGAGGCAAACTTAGATAATTACAAAACAGATTTCGACATCATAAAGAGTGCCCGTTCAAAAGAGGATGCGCAGTGGACCCATGACAGATTAGTCGAAAGATACACAATAAAACTTCAGAACTATCGTAATTTCTATAATGCACTTTGCTTTGGAGATGGCGAACTTTCTGGTGAAAAGATTCTTAAAAAGCATGCTGATGAGTATGCTAGGCTTAATTTGCACGAATTTAAGGCTGCAAATTCAGAATGGAAAATTGCAGGGGAAAATCCAGAAAGAATATATGTGAATGAGACTTCTACAGCAGCTTCGCTTCCTATTCATATCGTTGATGGAACCCCAGAGGATGATGAATTAATTCACAAATATAAATATGATTACAATGAAGTAGTTGCTGTATTTACTCAGGCAATGGGAGAAATTGAGAAGGATTATCTTGAACTTATAAATAATCTTGATGATGCTTTAGCAGATGCAAACTATAATCTTAATGTTTCAAATATGCAGGGAGAAATAAATAAAGATAAAACTGCTGAGAAGCTTCAGGAAGCCCAGGAAGATTTGGATGATGCTATAGTTTATGCTCCAATCTCAGGTATTATTACTAATATCTGTGTAGAGGAGGGAGATAAGGTTTATAGTACAGACCAGGCTAAGACAACACTTTGCGTAATCCAGGACACATCTGCATTTAAGGTAGTGGGCACTGTCGATGAGTATGATATTGCAAAGCTTACTACAGGGCTTTCCTCTGTAGTAAAGACAGATTCAACTGGTGAGGACGAGTTTACGGCAAAGGTTACTTTTGTAGGGGCAACTCCTGACTCAACTACCGAAACTTCTACCACTTCATCAGCAACTTCATCAAGCACATCAACTTCTTCACTTATGGGAGGCTCAAGCTCTTCATCATCTACATCCTACAGAGTAGAACTTTCACTTGATAAGTTTGATGAAAGACTTCGCTCAGGAATGACTGGAAAAACTTCTATTATTCTTCAGGAGGAAAAGAACTCGCTTTGCGTTCCTTATGATTGCATAAAGACTGATGAAGAAAGTGGCAAGAAGTATGTAAACGTACAAAAGCCAGACGGCACTTATGAAAGAAAAGACGTAGAAATTATACTTGATTCCGACTACTATGTTGCAGTCAAGGGTGATATAAAAGAAGGCGACAAAATCGAAGCCACTGAAGCTTCTGGAGAAGCGGTTGAGACCACTTCATTTATGGGACCGGGCGGTGGCCCAGGCGGTGCGCCAAGACACTAGGATTTGGGGGAAATGGTATGGAAGAAAACACCATGCTTGAGCTTCGCGATATAAGAAAGAGCTATTTTATTGGAACCCCAAATGAGTTTGAGGTTTTGCACGGAATTAATCTGAAAGTAAACAAAGGTGAATTTGTTGCTATTGTAGGTGCATCAGGATCTGGAAAATCCACCATCATGAACATAATTGGTGCTTTGGACAGACCTACTTCTGGCTACTACAACCTTGATGGTGTGGATATTGCGACAGCGAATGATAACGAGTTATCACGTATTAGAAATAAAAAGATAGGCTTTGTTTTCCAAACATATAATCTTATAGCAAGAACTTCTGCTCTAAAGAATGTTGAGCTTCCTATGCTCTATGCAGGAATGCCAGCGTCAGAAAGAAAAGAAAGAGCAAGAGAACTTCTTTCTATAGTAGAGATGGAAGAGCGAATGAATCACAATCCGGATGAATTATCTGGAGGTCAAAAGCAGCGAGTTGCTATTGCTCGCGCGATGGGAAATGATCCTTCAATTATTTTGGCAGATGAGCCTACTGGAGCGCTTGATTCAAAGACTGGCAGACTTATCATGGATATTTTTCATGATCTTCACCAAAATCATGGAAAGACCATAATTTTAATTACACACTCACCGGAGCTTGCAGAAGAGTGCCAGAGGGTTGTAACATTATCTGATGGGGAAATAATAAGTGAGGGGAGGGGAAAGAATGCTCTTAGCTGAAAATATTCGCCTCGCTCTCAATGGACTTAGATCCAACCTGATGAGAACTCTTCTTACTATGCTTGGTATTATAATTGGTATTTCATCAGTTATTACCATCATGACTGTTAGTAATTCAGTTACTGCCGATATATCACAGTCCATGCAGGAAATGGGTGCTAATAACCTTACGCTTTCTCTTGCGCAAAAGAGTGACGATGAGGAAGAGGACGATTTTGGCATGGGATTTATGTTCGGGATGGATTTTGGTGATGGCGGAAAAAGAGAACTGCGCCAGACAGACCTGATTAACGACGATATGCTTGATGGACTTCGTGAGGCCTACCCAGATGATGTTGCATATCTTTCTGTTTCGATAAATGCCGGTTCAGGTACTGCAATTGCGAATGACAATGCCGAAAAAAATGCGGCTGTTGATATCAGTGCATTTAACCAGGATGGAATGATAAATGAACATCTTGAAATGGTTGCAGGAAGAGATTTCATTGATCAGGATTATGCTGATGGTCGCAGGACCTGCATCGTTTCAGACTACCTTGTAGAAAAGCTTTTTAAGAGCAATAAAGAAGCCCTTGGCGAAAAATTGGAAGTCGAGATTGATGGAGACTATTATGACTTTTATATAGTTGGAGTCTATAAATATGAAAATGAAACTTTCCAGAGTATGTATGGAGTTAGTGAAGTATCAACGACCATGTATATCCCATACATTACAGGAAAGATTATGACTCATACGGATGATGGTTATAAGCAGGTTACTTTAGTTACTACAGCAGGAGCTGATGTAGATAAAGTCATCGAGCATGTGGACTCTTACTTTAATGGATATTATGCAAGTAATGATGCATATTATGTATCGATTAACTCGCTTAAGTCCATGCTTGATGAACTTAATACCATGCTTAAATCAGTCTCTATTGCCCTTTCGGTTATTGCGGGTATTTCACTTCTGGTTGGTGGTATCGGTGTTATGAATATCATGCTTGTTTCTATCACAGAACGCACCAGAGAAATTGGTACAAGAAAAGCTCTTGGAGCTACAAATACATCGATAAGACTTCAGTTTATTACTGAGTCGATAGTAATTTGTACTATAGGTGGAATCATAGGAATTGGACTTGGTATTGCAACGGCACTTCTTGCCTGCAAGCTTATGGACTTTACTGCTGCAGTCAGCTCGAGCAGCATAGGAATTGCTGTGGGCTTTTCAATGGTTATAGGTGTATTTTTTGGATATTACCCAGCAAACAAAGCAGCGAAACTTAATCCTATTGATGCACTAAGATATGAATAATGGAGATGAAATGAAAAAGATTTTAGTGTCACTATTACTGTTTGGGGCAGTGTGCCTTAGCGGATGTGGAAACAAAGCGGTTGATTATACTGAAAATATGAAAGAGCAGCTTCAGGAGGATGGAAGAATTTCTCCATATAATACTCCAAATGCACATAAGGCTGCGCAGTCAGAAGACCCTCTTGCAATTGAAAATTCAAATAATATGGCATCGTCAGATTCTGCCTCGGCAGCAGATTCTGGGGAAATGACAATCATTGATACTGCAACCCAGGAAATTCCTTTGGAGCTTAAGGAATATAGCTGTAAGTCGCGTACTGAAGCAGGCGATGATGACACAGTTTATATAGACTACTGCGGTCTTGTTTATAATCCAAATATGACTATGCTGGCTACTCAGCCTGAAGTAAAGCTGACAATTAAAAGTGCCAAGGGAGATATTTTGGCTTCAAGCTCGGCTATAGGTGTTGCGGTAAAGCCAGGTGACACTGTTACTTTGTGTGGCACCGTCCCAATGAATAAAAGGGATAAGGCGTCAGATATGGAAGTACATTTTGACATTGCCTGGAAGGAAATAACTGTTCAAAATATGGAAACCACATTGGGTACTACTGATTTTACAATTAATGGTATTACAGAGCGTGGCGATAACTCTGGGCTTATTACAGCAGAGATTACCAATAACTCCAACATTTTGGCAAATTCAGTAAATGTAAGTATTATTCTTAGAAATAATGGAAAGATTGTCTATATGGATTCAACTATTGTGCAGGAACTTAATCCTGGCAATACAAAAGAGGTTCAGTTTGCCTGCTATGGCGGTTGGCCAGATCATACAGCAGTTGAGATTTCGGCTCAGCCTTGGTAGATATGAAGTACATAGAAAGAGAAAATCAAATTCCATATTACAGTTTTGAAAGCTTTGAAAAAGTGGCCTTTGTGCGCCACTTTTTTACTACTCGTTTGGGCGGTGTAAGCCACGGTGATCAGGAGAGTCTTAATCTTAGCTTTAATCAGGGAAATGAACCTGAAGCAGTAGCGGAGAATTTTAGGCGTGTTGCAAAAGCGCTTGGCGTATCGTGCGATGATATAATCTGTTCAATGCAAACACACACCGCAAATGTAGAAAAAGTGGGACGAAAGCAGGCAGGAAGGGGCGTTACAAAACCACTCGATGTGACAGATATAGATGGGATGGTTACAAATGAGCCGGGTGTTGTTCTTGCGACATTTTATGCGGACTGTGTTCCTTTATATTTTGTGGATCCAGTAAAAAAATGCATTGGACTATCGCATTCGGGTTGGCGTGGTACTGTTGGCAGAATAGGAAATGTGACCATACAAAAGATGGTAAAAGAGTATGGCTCGAATCCTTCAGATATTTTTGTAGCTGTTGGTCCTTCAATCTGTCAAAACTGCTATGAAGTCTCAGAAGATGTTGCTAAGCAATTTATTGAAGAGTTTGGCTCATCAAAATATATGGATGATATAAAAGAACTTTGCTATCCTACAGATGATGAACACTATCAGCTTAACTTATGGAAGGCAAATGAGATTGTTTTTCTTGAGGCAGGGATAAAAAAAGAAAATATAGAAGTGGCAGGTATTTGTACCTGCTGTAATAGTAAAAAGCTTTTTTCACACCGTGCAAGCCACGGGAAACGTGGGAATTTAGGAGCTTTTTTAGGAATAATATAGAATTGTTAGCACTCATTAAAGATGAGTGCTAAATTTTTATTGACTTTTAATTATTAAGGGGGTATCATACTTTTTAGCGAATAAAGGCTATAGCCTATACAAAAAAAGGAGATAGAAAATGGGAGCAAAACACGGAAATCTTTCAATTGATAGTGATAACATTTTCCCTATCATCAAAAAATGGATGTATTCAGACCACGATATCTTTTATCGTGAGCTTGTATCAAATGGATGCGACGCTATAACCAAGCTTAAAAAGCTTGATATGATGGGCGAGTACACTTTACCAGACGGATTTAAGGCAAAGGTAACAGTTACTGTTAATCCAGAAGATAAGACCCTTTCTTTTGAGGATAATGGTCTTGGTATGACCGCAGATGAGGTAGAAGAGTACATCAATCAGATTGCATTTTCTGGTGCAACTGACTTTTTAGAGAAGTACAAGGATAAGGCAAATGATGATCAGATTATAGGTCACTTTGGTCTTGGATTTTATTCAGCATTTATGGTGGCTGATGAAGTTCATATTGATACTCTTTCATGGCAGGATGGAGCTACAGCAGTGCACTGGGAGTGCGATGGCGGCACCGAATTTGATATGGAAGACGGCACAAAAGAAACTGTTGGTACCAAGATTACACTTTTCCTTAACGAGGATGCACTTGAGTTTGCTAACGAATACAGAGCAAGAGAGGTTCTTCAGAAGTACTGTTCATT
>JAKSSE010000012.1 GCA_024403255.1 Lachnospiraceae bacterium | reverse complement strand
ATTTCAGACTGGATTCATAGGGCGACAAACGACATGAGCAAGAATGCGTAGCATTCTGCGAATTCGGTTGTCGGCATGGCGAGTTGGCACTATAAAATTAGAATTCTATTTAATAACTTTTATTATTTCTTTTTCATACGGGATATAAAGCTTAATCTCCGCTTTATCTTCATCATACTCTATGTCATGATCTGTATAAGTAATATCCAAGCCAATCCATAATACGTAACAACCGCAACCAAATCATTTACCGTTGTTATTAGTGGACCTGATGCTACTGCCGGGTCAACTTTTATCTTATGAAAGAATAATGGCACTAAGGTTCCTACCATGCTTGAGATAATCATAGCAAGCAACAATGATACTCCAACACACCCCGAAATCATAAATGCTCTTCCAAGTGTATATCCTTTAAAAAGATTTATATATAAGCCCAAAAATGTCAGCGATAAAATACCAAGTAATAATCCATTACTAAATCCAACCTTTATTTCCTTAATGACAAGGTGCGCCTTATCTTTTGCTGATAACTCTTCATCCATTAATACACGAATCGTTACAGCCAGAGACTGTGTTCCAACATTTCCAGCCATGTCAAGTATTAGCGACTGGAAACAGATTACAATTGGTAAAACAGCAACTACCCCTTCAAATGCACCTACCACAGTAGAAACTCCCATACCCAAAAACAAAAGCACAATAAGCCAAGGTAGTCTTTTCTTCATACTTTCTATTGTTGTTTCTTTTAAGTCTTCCTCAGCTGTCAGACCTGCAAACTTTGCATAGTCTTCTCCCATCTCGTCATCAACAGCTTCAATAATATCTTGTGCTGTTAAAATACCAATAATTTCTTTCTCTGAGTTTAAAACTGGTAATGAATCCTCTGCGTAATCCTTTATTTTTTCTATGCTGTCTGAAATCTTTTCATGATCCAATATATAAGGATAAGAATAGATTATTAAATAACCCAAACTTGCATTTTCTCTTGCTACAATCAGATCTTTCAGATCAATAGCACCGCAAAACTTATTATGCACGTCCGTTACATAAATCGTTGAGATATTATCATTATCTCCTGCTTGCTGTATCAATTCGTGCGTTGCCTGTTTGATAGTTAAATCTCTTCTGATAGAAATATAGTTAGTTGTAATCAAACTACCTATTTCGTCTTCCTCGTAAGAATGAATCAGCTGAATGTCTGCTCTTACATCCTCATCCAAAATCGGACGAATTTTATCTTTTAAATCATCATCAATATCTTCGAGCAAATCAACTGCGTCATCTGAGTCCATCTCGTTGATTACAGCAGCTAACTTATCGACACCCAGTTCTTCAAAATATTCTTCAGGTTCATCAATATAGGTTAAAACCTCCGAAAACCATTCAGCACCTAATACATCGTATAGGTGCAATCTTTCCTCTTTGGATAATTCTTCCAAACTTTGTGCAATATCATTCTCATGGTAATCACCAAGCCTATCCGCAATTACTGACTCTGGCTCTCCACTTCTGATTATTGCAATAATTTCTTCGACAAACATCGGTTCTTTTAATACTTCTTTTTCCATTTTAAGCCTCCTTTTTCCCTAAAAAAGGGCACAAAAAAACCAGATACAATTGTAAACTATACCTGGTTAACATAATTCAATATATACAGACTCCATGTATAGCTTTACAGTTACACATGAGTCTCGAAATTTAAAATAAGCCAGATTCAAAGAATCAGTATGTTGACTTATTACACTTACGTGCTTTCTACTCCCTCATAAGCTTCCTTATGATAAACCTAGATCATCTTTTAGTCAACCACAAGTTCCAGGGAGCTATTTTATATTTCCAATTTAAACTACATGCCACGGTCATTGACATATAGCTTAAGCTTATGATACATTCTAGTAACTCGAAAGAGTTTTATCTTAATTTTCTATAAATCCCTTTAAATTTCACACGAACTTATTTTTGTAGTGAGTAATCACTATTCTATTTTTGTTCCCTTGATTTCGAAACTACTACTAACATACATACAAGGAGAATTTTTATGACAAAAGAAGAAAAACTTGAACGAGTAAGAGATTTAAGACCTATCGACGATTTATTGTTTGAAATATTAGCCAACGACAAAAAAGTTTGCGAAGAAATTCTTCGAACCATTCTCGAAGATAATGATTTAATTGTTGAATATGTTGAACCACAGAAATCAGAAAGAAACCTGTACGGAAGATCAGTAAGACTTGATGCACTATGCACTTTAGGAAATGGCACAAAGTGTAATATAGAAGTTCAACGTACAAACAAAGATAATCATTTAAAAAGAGCTCGTTTCAATGCCTCAAGCATAACTGCATATGAATCAAATCCCAGTGAAACATTTGATAACGTTTTGGAGCTGTATATTGTTTACATCTCTGAATTTGATTTTCTTAAAGGTGGATTAACAACATATCATATAGATAAAGTCATAAGAGAAAATGGTCAAATTATAGACGATGGCTTGCATGAAATCTTTGTAAATACTACAATAGATGACGGTACTGATATTGCAGATTTAATGAGCTGCTTTGTGAAAAAAGAAGTTAGTAATCCTAAATTTCCGATTCTCTCAAATGCAGTCAAAGAAATAAAATCTACCGAAGGAGGCGATTCATCTATGAGCAAGTTAATGGAAGATTTATTGGCTGAAGGTAAAGCTGAAGGAGAACTAAATCAGCTTATTAAACTCGTAAAAAAAGGTCTACTTCAGGTTGCCGATGCGGCTAAAGAGGCTGAAATGTCAGTCGAAGAATTTAAAAAGCTGGTATAGGTTATATAGTAAATCATTAACACCCAAAAACCCACTACTGCAGAAACTCCTCACACTGCCTTATTGTTTCCTCTAGCGTTCCTGAATTATTTACAACGTAGTCACATCTTTCCTTAAGTTCTTCTGAGGACATCTGTTTCGCCATAATGGCGCGGCATTTTTCTTCGGTATAACCGCGGCCATCCATGAGACGTTTGATGCGTACGTCTTCATCTGCATAGACAAAAAGGACTTTGTCCACAAGCTTGTCGCAGCCTGTTTCAAAAAAGATAGCTGATTCAAGTAACACTAGCCTATCAGGCTCCTTTTCCTTAACATCAGAAATCATTCTAATAATTTCCTCTTTTGTTGCTGGATGAAGAATATCATTAAGAGCATTTTTCTTTTTTTCATCATTAAAAATAAGGGCCGCTACTTTCGCGCGGTCCATACGTCCGTCACTTGTCAGGACGTTATCATCCTTAAAAAGTTCTCGGATTTTTTCTAATGCAGGGCCCTCTTCTTCACTGATTTTCTTCGCCACTTCGTCCGATAAGATTACAAAAGCGCCCTGCTTTTCTAAATATTCTATTACAAAAGATTTGCCGGACCCTACTCCGCCACAAACACCTAATACCATAGCTACCTCGGTATATGAATTTTTGCTAAAGTTCCAACATTTGGAGTGCTCGTAATTTCGATAGTTCCATTACAAGCATACTTAAGATTCTTCTCAACTTCCAGTATTGCCGTGTGTGCTGAATTGTAGTGGTCACTTGATTCAGTTAACTTGCTTAAGTCAAAACCTCTACCATCATCAGCAACTGAAATCTGAATTTCACCAATCTTTTCTTCAACTTTGATAACGACAAGGCCGCCTTCATACTTTCTTCCAACGCCATATCGTATTGCATTTTCGACAAACCTCTGAAGGGAAAGAGGTGGCAATGTAAAATCAGTTACCTTAACATCCCAGTCAACCTGTATCTTATCACCGAGTCTCTCCTGCTCAAGTTCTATGTAACTTTCCACATGAGCCCTTTCGATTTCAAAAGGAATCATATCGTCAGTTTCTTCCTCATCATCTTCATCATCATCGCTACTCATAAGGTATTCAAAATTTATTACAAGAGCTGCCGCAATGGAGAAAGTTCCAAATGCTATTCCATAAGAGAAGAAATTAAGTGCTACAGCCAGAAATGGCAAAAAACAATAACTTGATAAAACCCAGAATCTCTTTTTAGGCAGATATTCTTTGTGCATATATAGCAGAACAAAGTCGATAACATTTGTTAATGCAATTATTAAAAGATATATATTAAATAGATTGTTTTTCTGAATACGGTTTGATGCGTCAAAGTCATACATCATCTTCACAAAAAGATTGATTATAACCAAAACTGCACCGACATAAAGAAGACCATATATTGCATATCCGCCGCGTTTTATTTTGATGCCAACGTGCTCTCTAGGTAAAGATGCTTTAAGATATTGAAAATACAAAAAGGCCATTGCTAAATTTGCTTCGTAAATCAAAAACTGTGCAGTTCTTACAAAAAAAGCAGCAAACCCACCATCAAGCCTTCTAATCAGATATGCCACACCTTCGATAATAAGCATTGCAAAAAGCAAAATGTACATCTTTTCAAGATCTTTTCCGCTTTCATCCTGATCAAATTCATTCTTTTTTATGGAATAAAAAATAACACCTACAATACCTGCAACTATAAGTTCCATTATTGCCTGAATAATTCCATTAAGATCGCCCATTATTTTGCCTCGTACCAAGTGTTTCCAGAATGTGCATCAGCCTCAAGTAAAACTGCAAGAGATGCTGCTTTTTCCATTTCTTCACAAAGTGCCTTTGTCACAACTTCAACCTGATTTTCATTCACTTCAAGCAAAAGCTCATCATGAACCTGCACTAAAATTTTTGCATCAAATCCATCAGCAAGTAGTCTGTCGTGAACTTTTATCATTGCAATTTTCATTATGTCTGCTGCTGTTCCCTGTATAGGAGAATTCATTGCAACTCGCTCAGAAAAACTACGTTTCATAAAATTCGAATTATTTATATCCGGTACCATTCTTCGACGGCCGTAAAGACTCTCTACATATCCTTTTTCTCGCGCAGTCTCTACAAGTCCATCAAGATATGCTTTAATTTTTGGATATGTTTCAAAATAAGTCTCGGTAAATTCCTTAGCTTCTTTTCTTGAGATGTGCAAATCTTCCGATAAGCCAAAACTGCTCATACCGTAGATTATTCCAAAGTTTACAACCTTTGCTGCTCTTCTTTGCATATCAGTTACTTCATCATAGCCTACGCCAAAGACTTTAGATGCAGTATCACGATGAACGTCTCTTCCAGAATTAAATGCCTCTCGAAGCACCTCATCACCAGAAAGATGAGCTAAAATTCTAAGTTCAATCTGGGAATAATCCGCATCGACATAAACATACCCTGCTTTAGGATAAAAGAGTTTTCTTATCTGACGGCCCAGTTCCATTCTGATTGGGATATTTTGAAGATTAGGATCAGTACATGAAAGTCGTCCTGTAGCAGTCACTGTCTGCTGAAAATGACAATGTATTTTTCCATCAGATGCAACAAAATTTATAAGTCCGTCAGCATAAGTTGATTTAAGCTTAGAAAGCTGACGATACTCTAATATATCTCTTACAAAAGGATAGTCTGGCGCAAGTTTTTCAAGAACATCTGCTGAAGTCGAATATCCGGTTTTAGTCTTTTTTCCACCAGGTATTTCTAATTTTTCAAAAAGAATTTCCCCAAGCTGTTTTGGCGAATTAATGTTGAAGGTTTCTCCTGCACCTTCATAAATTCCACCCTCAAGCTCGTCCATACGAACTTTTAGATTTTTTCCATACTCAGATAAAGCTTCTTTATCAAGATTAATTCCTTCCTGTTCCATATCATAAAGAACATAAGACAAAGGAAGTTCTATTTCTTCATAAAGCTTCATGCCCCCTGTAGCGTTAAGTTCGTCTTCTAAGGTTTTCGCTATTTCCAAAGGAAGCTTTCCAAAATACCCCAAAACTGTCTCAGCAGCTACATCTTTACCCTCTGGGATAAAAATATTGCCATAGGTTACAGCGAGATTTCTCTCATCATACCCACTTCTTGATGAATCCAGAACATAAGCATAAAGTGCAACATCACAAGCTACTTCCTGTGGAATCCATACCTCATGTAAAAGTTCCTTAAGGCCTGTCACATAAACCTTCTTTGCAGACTTAATCTTATCCTCAAGCAAAGGTAACAGCATAGGTTTTTCAAGTCCCATTGCAAAAAGAAGTACCTTACATGAAGTACCATCATATATGGCAAGACCATTGTCATTTAGGGCAAACGAAAAAACATCGCCAAGCGCATTTATCGCAGCAGTCTTTTCGTCCATATCAGTCAGAATCGCAAAGGTTTCAGTCTCTTTTTTTGCTTCTGTTGGAGCACTTTCAAATCGACCCAGGAAATTCTTAAACTCATATTTTTTACAAAGTTCAAAAGCTTCAGGAGTATATAAATTGCCAAATTTTGCATCTGCCAAGGCAAAATCAAACTCTGCATGTGTCTCAATTTCAACAAGCTTCCTGCAAAGTCTAAGAGTCTCAATATTCTCTTTTAATGCAGCCTGAGCCTTAGGTGGTTTAACTTCGTCCTGATGTGCAATTATTTCTTCAACAGTATGATACTGCTGAACAAGTGCGGTCGCAGTCTTAGGGCCTACACCCGGCAGACCTGGAATATTATCTGACGAATCCCCCTGAAGCGCCTTTACATCGATAAATTCTATCGGGGTAACTCCATAGACATCAAGGACGTCTTTTGCATTGTAATCCTCAATTTCGGTTCCGCCCTTTTTTGTCTTTGGAATACGAATCTTTACCTTATCAGTTGCAAGCTGTAGTAAATCTCTGTCTCCTGACAAAACAGTTACAAGACAGCCCTCTTCCTCACCAATCCTTGCCGCAGTGCCTAAAAGATCATCGGCCTCATAACCCTCTTTTTCCATGAGCTTAACTCCCATAGATTTTAGTAGTTCCTTCATAAGAGGAACCTGCTGTTTTAAATCCGGATCCATAGGCTTTCTTTGGCCTTTGTAAGCATCATATATTTTATGCCTGAATGTTGGGGCTTTTAAATCAAAGGCAACAGCAAAATAATCGGGGCTTTCTTCCTCGATTACTTTGAAAATTATGTTCAAAAAACCATATAAGGCATTCGTTGGGATTCCATCACGATTTGTAAGTGATGGAATTCCATAAAAAGCTCTGTTTAAAATACTGTGTCCGTCGACTAATAATAATTTTTCCATTAGCAAAGTGCTGCAAGTCTCTTTTCTAGAAGTTCTGGTTTTACCGCAAATTCAAGTGCTACATCCTTAGCAACCTTACCAGAACGAACAAGTTTAAGAAGACTGTTATCCATTGAAACCATATCTGGTGCATCAGAAGAATAAACTGTACCCTCAATCTGAGGTATCTTGTTATCTCGAATCATATTTCTGATTGCTGGTGTGAAATTAAGTATTTCAAATGCAGGAGTAAGCTTTCCATCAACTGTTGGAATAAGCTGCTGAGATACTACTGCTTTTATAACAAGTGAAAGCTGAATTCTAATCTGTCTTTGCTGTTCTGCAGGGAATACGTCAACAATACGGTCAATGGTATTCGCTGCACCAATTGTATGAAGTGTAGACATAATAAGATGTCCTGTCTCAGCCGCAGTCATAGCAACTGAAATAGTTTCAGCATCACGCATTTCTCCAAGAAGAATAACATCTGGGCTCTGACGAAGAGCAGCACGAAGAGCAGAAACATAGTTTTTACTATCAACGCTCATTTCCCTCTGAGATATAACTGACTTTTTGTGTCTGTGAAGATACTCAAGAGGATCCTCAAGAGTGATTATGTGCTTTTCATATTTTGAGTTAATCTGATCAACGATACACGAAAGTGTGGTTGATTTACCAGATCCTGCAGGTCCTGTTACAAGCACAAGTCCCTTATTTGCATTCGCTATATCCATGATTGAATCAGGGATACTAAGATCACGATAATCTGGAAGCGTAAAGGTAATAATACGCACAACGCATGCCAAAGTACCACGCTGTTTATATGTGTTTACACGGAAACGTGAAAGACCTGGAATTGCAAAAGAAAAGTCATCATCTCCGCTTTTAAGGAAAGGCTCAATATCTCTGTTTGCAAGCTTATATATTTCGCGAATTAAGGCCTCTGTTGCATCCGGGAAAAGCTTTTCCTCATCACGTCTTACAACAATATCATTTATTCTGTATGATGCAGGAAGACCAGCTACGATGAAAAGGTCTGATGCATAATTATCAAATGCTTCCTGTAAAAGTTCCTGTATACTCATGGCTCCTCCTTACTCTTCTCCAAAAAGTGTAAATGTAAAATCATTCTCCCATGTATCTGTAGTCTGCACACTCATTTCTGTAAATGTTTTGGTGTTTTTATCATATACAACATGGAGTGACTGATGTTCATTCATTGCAACATCAAACTCTTTTTCATTGCTATTTTTAGCAACTCTTTCAACAGCTTCATTGTAAGCGTCGTAATATTCTTTAGTATGATTTGCAAGGTCTTTGCTCTGCGAATAATCGTTCCTTGCTGATGAAATCGCAAGTGCCGCTAGCACTGAAAAACACAGTCCTATTAATATAACAACTATAGATGAAATACCTATGTTGATTACGCCTTTTCTTTCTGTCTTCATTACAGCCCTCTTTCTACTTCGAGGGAATATATATCAGATTCATCCTCAAGATTTGTAAAAGTCACAACCATTTTCTCAACCGCCGACTCTTTAGTTACGTCTGATGAAAGAACATAACTTGCATCATCAAAAGAAGCCTCTTCGCCTTGAGAATCGAAGTATTTATCTTCTGGTTTGTTTCCCGTAGCAATGTATCTATCAGCCTCACTTGCACAGATATTTACTGCAATTGCAAGCTGACGGCTTTCTTTTTGTGCGATAAATGCTCCTGCAAAAAGTTGAATACAAACAGCAACTATCACCATAAAGAAAAATATTGAAAATATAAGCTCGGTAAGCATCATTCGGGAGCCGTTGTTATCTGGTTTTCTCATTTGCCCCCTCCTGTCTTTATCGAAACTGCAGATGAATAAACAGTACCATCCGCATCCGTCACTTTTATATCTAAAACATTGCCATCCATTGTAATATCAAGGCTCTCTGCTTCCATAATCTTTTCTCCAAAGTCCAAAGATATATCCGCATCCTTTTTTGCCAAAAGCTCTCTAAGATATCCATCCGAAACATATATATACTGTGCGAAGTCTTCTGAAACATCTATAACAAGTGCATCATTTCCATCAATCTTCTTTACACTTATCTGTCCTTTTATATCCTTCTGATGAATTACTTCTCGAAGATACGACACCTTATTTCGATAGGTTGCAGTCTCTGTCTCGCTCTGAATAATATTTCTGTACGAATTTACAGCAAGCAAAAGAGCGCTTACTCCCGAAAAAGTAAACAGCATGAAAATAAGGAGAATGAACATTATTTGAGCGTAATGTTTTTTACCAGTTATTCTGCTCATTTTCCTCCCCTAATGTAACAATTGTAATCTGTGGTCGCATATTTGTTCCATAAACAATGTAGTCCACCCTGAAACGGGAATCATCATAGGTAAGACCATATTTTTCTTTTAAATAATCAAAAGAGTCCGGATAACGCCCTTCTGTAACATAGCACGAAGTAAGGCTGTCATTTATAGCCTCATTTAAAACTTCAAGCTCGTATTCTGTGGACTGATTTGCAGTCTTTCCAACTGCAAAAATAAACAATCCAAGAACCACCGCAAATACAGCGATGGAAACAAGCATTCCCGCATATGCATTTCTTCTTTTCTTGAAAAGAACGTTATCGTCGCTTCTACGCATTAATTAATACCTGTCATAATATTGAGAAGTGGCAACATTACTGAAAGAAGTATAAGGCCGACAACAAGTGACATTACTATTACAAGTGTAGGCTCAACAACCGAAATAATGTCATTAATTTCACCATCCGCCTGCTCCTGATAGGTGTTAGCAATCTTATCCATTACCTCTTCAATATCACCTGTACGTCTTGCAGCCAAAGTAGCCATACGTCCATATAGTCCTACAAAGATTCCTGCCTCCGAGAAAGACTTACCCAAGTCTCCATTTTCTGTATAGGCCTCTTTAAGTTTTACAACTTTCTTTTCGAAGTATTTACTTGTAGCCAGAGTCGCTGCAACATCGATAGCCTCAGTAACAACCATACCGCTTCCTATAGTCATCGCCATTCCTGATGAAAAACGGCTAATCTGAAGTTTTTCATAAATGCCTCTGATTTTCTTGAAATGGCAGAAGAAATTAGTGAGTTTTTCTCTACCATTTGGAGTCTTTCTCATAACAATGATAACGATTGCAATAACTAAAACTACAGCAAGGAAAATCCAACCATAGGATTTAAGGAATTTACCAAAAGCCAAAATTCCACCAGATACACCGTCCATAGTGCTTCCAAGCTGAATAAATACCCTTTCAAATATTGGCATAATCTGAGTAACCAAAACTACAATAATGATCATCATCATTACTACCATCATAAGAGGATAACTTACTGCATTTTTAATTGCTGCGCTAATGGCAAGTTCTCTTTCATAATGCTTTGCAAGAAGGTTAAATACTTCCTCAGTATTACCAGTAGCTTCTCCCATTGTAATCATATGGCAGAAATAATCTGGGAATACGCCTGTCTGCTCAATACTCTTTGCAAGAGAACTTGTCTCATACATTGTGTCAAGCATACTTTGGAAAAGCATCTTCTCCACAGGATTCTTTGATTCCTCAAGCATAAGCCCTATACTTTCTGTAGCAGGGGTTCCGCCGCTGATAAGCATGCTCATTTCATCTGAAAATGCATGTAATTCTTCAGCATTAAGTTTCTTTCTCTGTTCAGCCATTTTTTTCTCCTAATACTTGAATACTATCTTGTAGTAGTTGCTTTTATTATGCATATAATCTTCGACTACAGTATCTTTTCCAGTGGACTTTAGTGTTGGATCCATCATTGTCCAATCTACACCGTCGAAAGAAATAAGTCCGTCAACCCATCCGATATCTTTAAGATAAACACCAATCCAGGCATGATACTGTTCTTTTGCGTAACCAATCTCAAGTCTGGTCGGAATGCCCTGCGAACGAAGCATAGCTGCCATAAGTGATGCATAATCAAAACATATACCTGTGCAGGAAGTAAATGTGTTATCTACAACAGGCTGGTAATCTGTTCCGACATTTTTCGCAAGGTCATAATCGTACTTTACATTTTCAGAGACATAGTGATAAACACGGCTTACAACAGTCAGATCATCTGCTGCACCCGCCGCAATCTCTGCACCTTTGGCTACTGCTTTTGTATTATCATCAAACTCTACGTAGATATTTGGATAAAGGTATGCTATCCCCTCACTTTCAAGGGTAACATTAATAGCCTGTCCTAAGACCGCCGCATACTGAGTTCCTGAAATATTTTCACACACCTGAATGTTATAGTTTCCGTTTCCTTCTGAAAAAGGATAAGCATGATACGTGCCATCCATAGGACAAAGATAGTTATATCTATTTCCTTGAGGGGTATCTATAACAATTCTGACCTTTTCACATGAGCCTGAGTATCTAATCATGCAGTAACCTTTGGCTGCATTTGATACATCCAAAGAAACTCCATCACTTTCATACACCTCTACTCCAGGTGCTTCTGTAGTAAGAACAATTGGCGTTCCATCAACATTTCCGCTTCTTGCTCCTGACTCAACTTCTACCGTATCAGCGCTCGATTCAGCGCCATCTCCACCACTGGCATTTTCTTCAGAGGAAAGACTAGAGCCATCGCCTCCATCTACCATTTTCGCCGCCATTGGAGCAGGTGAACCACAACCTGTAAAGATTGCGATAATCAGCATCAGTGCAGTGATTTTCAGTATTAAATTTTTCTTATAATACAACCTACACATTTGATGATAATTTTATCACAGAAACATAATTCGGACAATTAAAAACCACCGACTGATATCGGTGGTTTAATCTACATTGTGATTTTCTCTTCCAGTATACTTCTAAGCATAGCAACGACTTCTGTTTTGTCCTGTCCAAGAGCTACTGCCAATTCTCCACAAGCCTTATCCTGACAAGCTTTAAAAAACCTATCGTTCGTTGTGGTTATCTTCTTTCCCTCAGCAATTCTCTGAACTCTCTGTGCCCAAAGTGTTTTCATCACTATCAGATATTCACGTGTAAGTCCTGTATCCATTGCTGTTTTACATGCCTCATCCAAAATCTTTTTGTTGGACATATCAAACATTGGAAGCGTTTCTAATTCAGATATCAGGATGTTCGCTTCGTCCTTTGACAAAATAGCGCGTACAAAGTTCTCCGCATAATCAACAGGGCAATATATTACTCCCTGCTCATCATACACAGGCTTAAGGACATAGTAGTCTTTTTGATCCTTAGTCCCTGGTATTTCCATCTTTATAACGCTATCGACAGTACAAACGCCTGTTGTCTTATAAGAAACATACTCCCCTATGTTTACCATACAGCACCGTCTTTCGTGAACAATATTTACTTCATGATTTTTTCAATTATTCGCCTATTGCAAAGGATATTTCTGCCTGAGCTGCAACTTTGCCATTTACTGTTGCCTTGCACTCTCCAAAGCCTAATGGGCCTCTCCTTTGTGTAAGTTCACAGTAAAGCTCAACCTGATCTCCTGGAACAACCTGCTGTTTAAATCTGGCATTTTTGATTCCGCCAAAGAATACAAGCTTCCCCTTATTTTCTTCTTCGGTCAAAAGTGCAATCGCACCAGTCTGTGCCAAAGCCTCAATAAGAAGTACTCCTGGCATTACCATATGCTGTGGGAAATGTCCAATAAACTGCATCTCATTTGCGGTTACACATTTAATTCCTTTAGCATACTTTCCTGGCTCACATTCCACAATTTTATCCACAAGTAAAAATGGATATCTGTGTGGAAGAATTTCCTTTATTTCGTCTGCGTTAAATTCCATAACTGCTCCTATATTTTCTTAAGAATAATACTTGCGTTGTGTCCACCAAAGCCAAGGGCATTTGAAAGCGCAACCTTTATATCAGCCTTTCTTCCTTCGTTTGGAACGATATCAAGATCACATTCTGGATCTGGGGTCTTGTATCCAATTGTAGCTGGTACAAAGCCATCCTGAAGTGCTTTAGCTGAGATAATAGCCTCAAGTGCACCTGCAGCTCCAAGAAGATGTCCTGTCATAGACTTGGTTGATGAAACCATAATATCTTTTGCATGATCACCAAGGGCTTTCTTAATTGCCATAGTCTCACATGCATCATTCATATGAGTCGAGGTACCATGTGCATTAATATAATCAATATCATTTGGAGTAAGTCCTGCGTCTTCAATTGCAGCTACCATACATGCAGCACCACCCTCTCCTTCTGGATGAGGAGCAGTAATATGGTGAGCATCACAGCTTGCGCCATATCCAATAACTTCTGCATACATTTTTGCACCACGAGCCTTCGCATGCTCATACTCTTCACCTTCACCCATTACAAATCCAGCTCTTTCAGCATCAAATGGAATTGAAGCCTTGCTTGGATCCTCTGTAGTGTTAAGTGCCTTCATAGACTGGAAACCACCCATCGCAAGCGGAGTAATCGCAGCCTCAGTACCTCCAGCTACCATGATTGTCTCATATCCATCACGAATTCTGTGGAAAGAATCACCGATTGCATTATTTGATGAAGCACAGGCTGTAACTACGCAGCTGCACATTCCCTTGAGTTTATGATTAATTGCAATCTGACCTGGTGCCATATTGCCGATAATCATAGGAATGAAGAAAGGAGAAACTCTGCTATGTCCTTTCTCATGAGCCTTAACAGCCTCGTCCTCAATAGTTAAGAATCCACCAATACCTGATGAAACAATACAGCCAGCCTTTGTCTGGTCTTCTTTTTCCATATCAAGACCTGAATCATCCATAGCTTCTTTAGCGGCAACTAAAGCATACTGCATGAAAAGATCCATACGTCTTGCTTCCTTAGGATCAATTACCCCTTCAGAAGAAAAGTCTTTAACTTCTGCACCAACTTTTACCTTAAAGTCAGTAGTGTCAAAATGTGTAACCATTCCGATTCCACATTTACCAGCTTTTACAGCCTCCCATGTGTCCTCTGCATTATTTGCAAGTGGATTAACAGTTCCTATTCCAGTAATAACAACTCTTCTTTTTTCCATGACTTTCTCCTGTTACATTCTCATTCCGCCATCAACGGAAAGTACCTGACCGGTAATATAATCAGCATCATCTGATGCCAAAAAGCTTACAGCTGCAGCAATATCTGCGCCCGTTCCAAGACGTTTTCTTGGAATCTGAGCCATATAATTTTCCTTCACATCATCAGGAAGCGCATCTGTCATCTCTGTCTCAATAAATCCTGGTGCAACAGCATTTACTGTAACTCCCTTTGCGCCAAACTCTTTTGCCAAAGACTTGGTCATTCCAATAAGACCAGCCTTTGATGCTGAATAGTTTGCCTGTCCTGCATTTCCCATAAGACCAACAACACTTGAAATGTTGATGATACGGCCATATTTAGCTCTCATCATATCTTTGGTTGCAACCTTGCAGGTTAAAAATGCGCTCTTTAAGTTTACATCTAAAACTTTCACAAAATCTTCTTCTGTCATACGTAACATAAGATTATCTTTTGTGATGCCTGCGTTATTTACTAAAACTTCATAGCTGCCAAACTTTTCTTTTGCAGTATCAAAAATTTTCTGAACATCCTCTGCATTTGAAACGTCAGCTGCAACTGCAATAGCATCAACGCCAAATTCCTTACATGCATTCACAGTCGCATCAGCTTTTGATGCATCACCTGTACAGCAGGTAACGATATTGAATCCATCTTTCGCAAGTCGAAGACAAATCTCTTTTCCAATTCCTCGGCTTCCGCCGGTAACAATTGCTGTCTTACTCATATCCACCCCTTAAATATCGATGCTTGCAGCATTCTTAAGACAAGCTACAGCGTCATTGTACATTTCTTCAATAATTTCTTTAGCTGGACGGATAGAATCAAGCTGACCACAAACCTGACCTGCCATTACTGAACCCATCTCAACATCACCATCAACAACTGCTCTTCTTAAACCGCCAAGAGTAATCTTCTCGAGTTCTTCTTTAGTTGCATGTTCTTCCTCAAGTCTAAGGTACTCTCTTGCCATTTTATTCTTGATAATACGAACAGGTGCACCCTGGCTGCGACCAGTAACGGTGGTTCCATTATCTTTTGCTTTGATGACAGCTTCTTTATAATTCTGATGAATTGGGCATTCATCTGATACCAAAAGACATGTACCAATCTGTACACCAACAGCACCCATCATAAAGCATGATGCCATCTGCGCGCCGCTAGCAATACCACCAGCCGCAATAATTGGAACTTCTGGGAATGCTTTTACCATCTGTGGTAAAAGTGCCATAGTAGTCATATCACCAACATGTCCGCCTGACTCACCGCCCTCTGCGATAAGTGCATCAGCACCACTTCTAAGCATAAGCTTACCAAGTGAAACTGAAGGAGTAACTGGGATAACAATCGTTCCATTTTCTTTCCACTTTGGAATAAAACGACCTGGGTTGCCAGCACCAGTAGTAATAACTTTTACTTTCTCCTCGTAGAGCATCTGAGCAATGTTCTCTACGTCTGGATTCATAAGCATAAGGTTTACACCAAATGGCTTATCTGTCTTTTCACGGCAGATGTTAATCTGTTTTCTCAACTCCTCTGCTGGCATTCCACCTGAAGCAATAAGACCAAGTGCTCCAGTATTTGAAATTGCTGCTGCAAATTCTCCTGTAGCAATATTAGCCATACCACCCTGAATAATTGGATATTCAATACCTAAAAGTTCTTTAATATTCATATCACACCTACCATTCAAAAATTATAGCACCATAGGTCTTTCCAGCACCAAAACCTGCCAAAAGGACCTTCATTCCAGGCTTAAGCTTGCCTTCTTTTTTTGCTTCATCCATTGCCAAAGCAACAGATGCGGCTGATGTATTTCCATACTTGTTAATATTTATAAAGAATTTCTCATCTGGCTGCTTAAGTCTCTTTTGAACAGCCTCGATAATTCTTAAGTTTGCCTGATGAAGAAGGAACATATCTATATCATCTGGAGAAACTCCAGCTTTTTCCATAACATCATTAATGAGCTTTGGTACAGATGAAACCGCAAACTTATAAGTAGCCTGACCATCCATATAAATTGGACCGTTTGGAACAGGAACCTTAATAAGTTCATCGTCACCATGAACTCCAATGCACGAATAGTATTCGCTATTATCGTCTAAACTAATAACAGCTGCTGCTGCACCATCTCCAAAAAGGACACAAGTGCTTCTATCAGTTTTATCCATCTTTCTGGATAAAATCTCACTTGCAACTAAAACACCATATTTAAAGCCGCCACTCATAAGAAGGCCGCGCATAGTTTCAAGACCAAAAACAAAACCTGAACATCCTGCACTTATATCAAATGCAATCATGTTGTCTCTAAGACCTAAATCACGCTGTATAAGACATGCATCCGAAGGCGAATAGTTATCTGCCGATACAGTTGCAACTATAAGAGCTCCAACTTCTTGTGGATCAATTCCAGCATCCTCTATAGCTAACTTTACTGCCGCTGCTCCCATTGATGTAGTAGTCTCATCATCAGCAGCGAAATGTCTTTCTTTCATTCCGGTGCGCTGAACAATCCACTCATCCGATGTTTCAACAAGCTTGGCCCAGTCGTCATTAGTAATTATCTTTTCCGGCACATACTTGCCTGTGCCTAATATTTTAATACCTGACATCTTCTCTCCCTACAAAAAAATAAGGCGTTTGGATATTCCAAACGCCTCAATTAAAGAATTACTTGCTTTCTTCAGCGATCTTAACGAGGTCTGCTACAGTCTTAATAGTAGCCATATCATCATCAGAAATGGTGATACCAAGCTTATCTTCTACTGCCATACCAAGCTCAACAGCGTCAAGTGAATCTGCGCCAAGGTCCTCTGAAAGATTTGCATCCATAGTAACCTTGCTCTCATCTACGCTTAAAGTCTCAACAATAATTGCCTTAATCTCTTCAAACATGTCATCTCTCCTTTAGTGCAGTTTTTCAATAAAATCATACTAAATTTGCTACAAAAGTCAAGTAATAAGACTCATTTTCGCCACATTGTCTATTACTGGCAAATCTGAGTTTGCTTTTCAATCTCCTTTAATGGGCAATATTCATAGTATTTATTCAGATCTGTATTCACTATAAGTTCTTCTGGAAATCCCAGTTCTTCAATTATTGGCATTGTAAACTGAGTGTCTGCAATACTCGCCATATAGTGTGCATCCGAATCCATAACTATTGGCTGCTTATACTGCTTGCAAAGTTCAAGCATTTTCACAAGATTTTCTTTTGCGCCCTCATATCTTACTGAACCTGGTCTTACCGAGTGATTATTCACTTCCAAAAGTTTATGATTCTCTTTCGCAGCACAGACAAGTGTTTCATAATCAACAGGAATTCTTCCATCATCTGGGTGTCCTATAATATTTACGAAAGGATTCTTCAAAACATTTTCATAAGCCCTTGTATTTTGAGCTACCGTACCTGGTTCATAGCAATTAATATGAATTGAAGCCACACAAAGATCCTGCTTTAATAATTCTCTTTCCTTCAGATCAATCGTTCCATCATAATCCAGAATATTTAATTCAATTCCAAAGCGCACTCTTATTCCATACATTTCTCTCGGAATGATGTTAAAGTTTCCAAAGTAAATTCGTCCTGGCGCGTTTTCGATTGCTGGACCATGCTCTGTAAAAGCCAAAACCTTTATCCCATGTTCTGATGCATATCTCGCCATTTCATCAATCGTAGAATATGCATGTCCGCTTACAACAGTATGTGTATGTGAATCCAGTAAGTTAATCATTTTCTCTCCCCGTTAAAAAAGGGAGGTCGCCCTCCCTTTCAATGTATAATCGATTTAATTAAGCGGTAAGCTCTTTTGCTCTATTACCTAAAGCTTCAAAGAAAACCATTACCTCTTCAAGACAAGATGCCATTGCTCCGTCATCTTTATCCTTAATTGACATATTAAGTGCACAAATCGCATCCTCAAACTGATCGCGATTTATAATCTCACCATCCTCGTTGATTAAATCCTTGGTTGCATTGAATGCTTCAATCTCCCAGTTCATCGCATCAACGATTCCATCCATAAATTTATTTGTATCATCAAGTCTTGCACCACGATATTCTTTAATGATGATGCCCATATTGTGAACTAATCCATCATTAAATTCTGCAAGTGTCTCGAGTAGTTCAAGCTTTTGTGTTCTCTGATCGTCCATGATTTCTCCTTTGAATCTTAGCCGCTACTACATACATCGTCAATTATACAAGATAGTTTAGCTTTTTTGCAAATTTTTATTTACACCCAAAGCTTACTGTCGGTTTTTGCAAGTTCTTCGATTACCTCCCGGTCATCAAAATGATGCTTTACTCCCTTGATTTCCTGGTAATCTTCGTGACCCTTTCCGGCAACGATAACAATATCTCCCTCTTTAGCGAACTGAAGAGCATAACCAATAGCTTCTTTTCTATCTTCAATAACCATGTGCTCTCCGCCACCTCTTTTTACGCCGACCAAAATGTCGTCAATGATAGCTGAAGGTTCCTCGTTTCTTGGGTTATCACTTGTTACTATGGTAAAGTCCGCCAAACGGCTTGAAACCTCACCCATTTCAAAACGTCTGTCACGTGATCTGTTTCCTCCACATCCAAATAAGCAGACGATACGTTTTGGGTTATATTCTCTGATTGCGGTAAGAAGGCTTTCAAGGCTCATCGCGTTGTGAGCGTAATCTACCATTACTGAGAACTTATCAGATACAGGGACAAGTTCTGATCTGCCCTTTACGCTGACTGTGCGAAGTGCTGTAATGACTTCCGTAATATCCTTTACAAAATGCTTGCATATTGCGATAGCACAAAGCGAATTATATAAACTAAACTTGCCAGGAACATTCACAACAACCGGATAATCTTTTCTTGCAGCAATCTTGTATCTAATGCCAACGATACCTTTTTCCTGGAAAAGTTCCATATCCTTTGCACGAAGATCCGCACCCTTATTTGTTCCGAAGGTTTCCACTTTACAGGTCGCATCCTTCATCATACGAAGTGCGCCGTCATCATCTACATTGAATATACCTACCTTACACTGCTTAAAGAGCATAGCCTTGCAGTTTGCATAATCATCAAAATCTTTATGCTCATTTGGTCCAATGTGATCTTTCTCAAGATTGGTAAATACACCAAAATCAAAAGTAAATCCGCCAACTCTGTGAAGCATAAGACCCTGAGATGAAACTTCCATTACAACGTGAGTAATGCCCGCTTCCACCATCTTTGCAAAAGTTTCCTGAACAACAAATGATTCAGGAGTAGTATTTACTGCAGGTATTTTCTCATTGCCTATGATTGTCTCTATAGTGCCTATCAGACCACACTTGATATCACAGGCTTCAAGAGCATTTTTTACCATGTAAGTAGTTGTAGTTTTTCCTTTTGTTCCTGTAATTCCAATTGTGATTAATTTTTCTGCCGGATATCCAAACCATGCTGCTGAAAGCTGTGCCAATGCAAGCCTTGTATCATCTACCAAAACTATGGTTGCATCAGAGTTTGTCAAAATATCATCACGTACATCTTTTTCAACAACAATACATGAAGCACCCTTCATAAGAACTTCATCTGCCTTATCATGTCCATCAAAAACTGCACCCTTAATGCAGACAAAGATATCTCCTGTTTTTACCTTTCTTGAATCATAAGAGAAGCCTGTTATCTCACACTCTCCACCCTCAAGAACTGTGTAATTTATTCTCTCAAGAAGCTTTGATAATTTCATACTCTAAAAATCTCCTGTGCAAACAACTGCTGCCGGACCAGTCATATAAACTATTCCATCACCATCTGGATCATACTCAACCAAGATATCACCACCTCTGGTATGAATAGTAACTTTTTTATCAGTAAGTCCGTTAAGAACTCCAGCCACACCAATAGCGCAGCACCCTGTACCGCATGCTAAAGTCTCACCGCTGCCTCTTTCATAGACTCTCATCTTTACTTCAGAGCGGGAAATAACATTTACAAATTCGGTGTTTACTCTCTCTGGAAAATATGGATGAAATTCATAATCCGGTCCTATTCTATCGAGGTCCATATCCTCAACTGGATCATCAGTAAAAATTACGCTGTGTGGATTTCCCATAGAGACGATGGTAGCTTTTACTTTTTTTCCAGCCACTTCATATTCAGCATTTATAAGCGGCTTATCAGTCTGTCCTGGAAATTTAACAGGAACGTCACCAGGCTTTAAAATAGGAGCTTCCATATCAACCCTTATTAAAACAGCCTTGCCGTCTTCTACTGTAAGAGTGATGTTCTTTATTCCTGAAGCTGTCTCTACAGTAAACTTTTCTTTATTAGTGAGTCCAAAATCATATACATATTTGGCAACACATCTTATTCCATTTCCACACATCTTACCGCGCGAACCGTCAGCGTTGTACATATCCATTCTAAAATCTGCAACTTCAGACGAACATATACAGATAAGACCATCTGAACCAACACCAAAATGACGATCAGAAACCTTTATTGAAAAATCAGGTCTGTCTTCTTCTGGTAAATTCTCATGAATACAGTCAACGTATATATAATCGTTACCTGCACCCTGCATTTTTGTAAATTTCATTTTCTTTCCTCAATTTATAAAAAAGGAAGCAGAACTGTAAGCCGGGTTATGTCATTTAAGGAAACCATCTATCTGATATACCTGTTACCAGGCACCTTTAGCGACTACTTAGACCAGAACGAGCAGCTCTATAGGTCAATTCTGCCTTGCTTCGAGTGGGGTTTACATGGCCAGCTATGTCACCATAACCGCGGTGGTCTCTTACACACACCTTTTCACCCTTACCGCATAGCGGCGGTTCTTTTCTGTTGCACTTTCCTTGGAGTCACCTCCACTGGACGTTATCCAGCACCCTGCTCTGTGAAGCCCGGACTTTCCTCAGCCGAAGCCGCGATTTCCCATCCTACTTCCTTTGTAAACTTATCCTACACTGGGAATATTGATCCACCAATAAATTCACGAACAAGAGAGTTGTTTGCAATATCTTCTGGTGGAACTGGCAAAAAGTAATCCAGAAGTTTAAGAAGTCGTTTTGCTTCTTTATATTCTGGCTCATTTTTCTTTATTGCAAAAAGCTGTGGTTCCGCATAAATCTTTAGAACTGCCATTTCATAAAGAGTTGCCGAATTGAAAACTACATCTGCTTTTTCCTGGAATGGGAAAATATAATTTTCTTCACCTCTTCTTACACTCTTCCACATACCGATGGTTTCTTTTGCCGAAGAACCTCTTGTTCTTGCATCTCGAACGATTCTTCTAAGGAGTCTTCCATCTGTTGTAGGAAGAGGATTATGCTCATCAATTGAAAGCTGAGTAAGTGCAGAGATATAAATCTTGTACTTGCTTTCATTTGGAATCGCGTAAGTCATCTTATCATTTAATCCATGAATACCCTCTATTACAAGGATATCGTTTTCACCAATCTGTAGGAAATTTCCTTTGTATTCCCTCTTTCCGGTTTTAAAGTTGTATGCAGGAATCTCAACTTTCTTTCCTGATAAAAGATCGGTTATATTCTGATTGAAAAGTTCTACATCTAAAGCCTCTAAGCACTCGTAATCTGGCTTTCCTTCATCATCAAGAGGTGTGAACTCATGATCCAGATAATACATATCAAGAGGAATAGGATGAGGTGTAATTCCTCTTGCGCGAAGCTGATTCGAAAGTCTGTGAGAAAAACTGGTTTTTCCAGACGATGACGGACCGGCAATCAGGATACATTTTCTTCGACTGTCAGACACAATCTCTGTCGCAATATTTCCTATATTGTCTTCCATCAAAGCTTCCTGCATCAATATGATGTCTCTTGCTTTTCCTTTTGAAATAGCCTCATTTAATGCACCAACAGTATCTATTCCAATCTTTACAGACCATTCAGAAGACTCTTTCATGGTCTCATAAAATTTCTTTCTCTCCTCAAATGGAGCAACAAGCTTTGTATTCTTATCTGGGAATAAAAGCATAAAGCCGTCATCATATTCCATTAAATCGAAATATGAAAGAAGGCCTGTGCGATTTACCATGTATCCAAAGAAATAATCTTTCGTTCCATCCAGATCATAGATATTAACGCTTGAGCTTCTTCTAAACTTAAGAAGCTTCGCCTTATCCTGATATCCAATTTTTTCAAAGTAGGCTATTGCTTCCTCTACATGGAGAGTTTCTTTCTTTAAAGGAATGTCTTCATCGACAAGTCTTAACATCTCAATTTTAAGCTTCAAAAGAAAATCTTTGTTACATTCTCTATCCTTAATCTTGCAAAAATAGCCCTGTCCGATTGAGTACATAACATGAAGATTCTGAGACAATCCTTCTTCGATGTTATCAAGCGCCTTCTGAAGAAGTAGGCTTACACTTCGTCTATATGTTTTTCTGCCAATGTGATCTTTAGCAGTAACAAATTCAATCACATCGCCTTCTGTAACTTTTTTCGAAAGTTCCTTAAGGCCACCTTCAATATCAACAAGCATAATGTCATCATTGAATTTTCCCTGGTATTCTGCCGCAACCTCTGCATAAGTTGTTCCAGCATCGTAAGATTTATTTTCCCCACAAACCTTTACATTTAACTTCTCCATAGAAATCCCCCTTTACCCTTAGATAGTATGATATGGAAATCTAGCCTGTGCCTTTCCCACATAAATTCTTGGGAAAGTATTTATAAGATAATCAGCCATATAATCAGTGAATACATACTCAAGTCCATAGTGGCCCGCATCGATTATGCAAAGACCTTTTTCAAGAGCATCAAGACCATTGTGATGAGAAACATCTCCAGTGATTAATACATCTGCTCCTTTTGCTTTTGCATTATCAATTTCATCATGCCCACTACCCGGAAGAACGGCAAGCTTGCTGACAGATAATCCTGGATTTCCATAAAAACTTACCGAAGGAAGTCCAAACACTGTCTTTGTGTGATTTGCCAGAGCCTTAAGCTGCATAGGTGCATTTAATACACCTATCGTTCCCATGCCATCCTCACTCAAGGTGTCAACCGATTTGTATGGAAAACGTTCTGCAACAAGTGGTCCCATAACAGCAACATCAAAGTTAGTGTGCATTGAAATACAGCTTACTCTGTTATTTAAAAGCTTTAATACTCTTCGTCCAATATAGTTTTCGTTTGTAATCTGCTTAGGCTTATCAAAAAGCAGCGGATGATGTGTAAGTAAAACATTGCATCCATCTTTAATGCAGTTATTAATAACTTCAGTAGTAGGATCTAATGCAACGTAAATTCCCTTTACTTCATCCTGCATATTACCTACCTGAATACCTGAATTATCCCAGTCAACTGCAAGAGAAAAAGGCACTGCCTTATTCAAATCTTCCAGTAATTCTTTAACTGTAAAAGGATTCCATTGACTCATTTATCTTTCTAAGCTCCTCTTTGAAACTTTCAGCTTTTGACGTGCCTTTTATTCCATCTTTTTCTAAAAGCGTAGACACGACATCTTTTTGTTTTAGCAAAAACTCCTTTAGCACAGGATGCTTTTTTTCAAGTAAAAGTCCGCCGTAGCATATGCCAAGCTCGCCTGCCGGATAATCATTTTCTTCAGATGGGGAAAGACAGAAAACAAAGTAGTATTTTCCTTCATCTTTTACCATTTCCTCTTCATCAATCCTAAATCCGTTTTCTAAAACAAACTTCCTAAACTCAGGGATTTCTGACTGTGGCGAAAGAACAAGCTTTTTAGCACTTTTTGCAACATCCATATTTGCGCTTAAAATTTCGCAAATAAGTGGACCACCCATTCCTGCAATAAGTATGGTGTCTGCCTCGTTTTGGTGTAGCTTTTCAAGACCATTTGAAAGCCTAAAATCTATATTGGCGGACACCCCAAAATTTTGAGCATTTGCTTTTGCAGATTCTAATGGCCCCTTATTTATATCCATCGCAATAGCTTCGCTAAAAAGATTCCTCTTCACAGCTGCTATGCTGACATATCCATGGTCACATCCTATATCTGCTATAGTTTGTCCTTTCCCTGCCATATCAAGGATTTTCTCCATACGGCCGGAAAGGTTTATCGCTTTATCCATTACTGCTCTAAATAATCTTTGAGTTTACGGCTTCTTGATGGATGACGAAGCTTTCTAAGAGCCTTTGACTCAATCTGACGAATTCTCTCACGAGTTACATTAAACTCCTTACCAACCTCTTCAAGAGTACGGTTTCTGCCATCTTCAAGTCCAAAACGAAGAATAAGAACTTTTCTTTCACGCTCATTAAGTGTGTCAAGAACTTCCTCAAGTTGTTCTTTAAGAAGCGTCTGAGCCGCTGCATCAGCTGGTACTGGAACATTTGAATCTTCGATGAAATCACCAAGATGTGAATCTTCCTCCTCACCGATTGGAGTCTCAAGTGAAACTGGCTCCTGAGAAATCTTTAAGATTTCGCGGACTCTCTCTACAGAGATTTCCATTTCCTCTGCAATTTCTTCTGGACTTGGCTCACGACCAAGAGTCTGAAGAAGTGTACGAGAAACACGGATGAGCTTATTGATGGTTTCAACCATATGTACTGGAATACGAATAGTTCTAGCCTGGTCAGCTATAGCACGAGTGATAGCCTGACGAATCCACCATGTTGCATAGGTAGAGAACTTGTATCCCTTTCTGTAATCAAACTTTTCAACTGCCTTCATAAGACCAAGGTTGCCTTCCTGAATAAGATCAAGGAAAAGCATTCCACGTCCAACGTATCTTTTTGCGATAGAAACTACAAGTCGAAGGTTTGCTTCAGCAAGTTTGTTCTTAGCTTCACGATCACCAAGTTCCATACGCTTGGCAAGTTCAATTTCTTCATCAGCAGTAAGAAGTGGAACCTTACCAATTTCCTTAAGATACATACGAACAGGATCTTCAATGGAAACTGAATCTGGAACAGAAAGATCTATTCTTTCAACTTCTTCTATCTCTTCGTTAGTGCTCATATCAAGGTCAAGCTCAAGAAGAAGAGTATCATCATCAACTTCCTCATTACGGATAACATCAATGCTGTTTTCTTCAAGAAAAGAAAGAATACCTGTAAGCTGCTTTGAAGTAGGATTAAGCTCCTTGAAAAAGTCATTAACCTCCTGAAGTTCAAGAGCATTTTTCTTTTTCTTAGCTACTTCTAAAAGTTCCTCACAACGCTTCTCGATTGCAGCCTTTGCCTCTTCAGTATCTTTTGCTTCCTCCTCAGAAACCTCTTCTTTAGGAGCCTCTTCTTTTGCCTTCTTTGTAGTCTTTTTAGTTGTAGTCTTCTTTGCAGTTTTCTTAACTGGCTTTTCTTCTACTGTTTCTTCTTTAGCAGCAGCTTTTTTTGTAGTCTTTTTTGCTGCTGGTTTTTCTTCTTTAACCGCTGTTTTTTCTTCCTTTGCCTCTGTCTTCTTTGCAGTAGTCTTCTTTTTAGTTGTAGATTTCTTTGGAGCTTCCTCTGGAATGTCATCTATTTCCATGGTTATGCTTCCTAACTCAATCTCAACTTCCTGATTCTTCTTGGTTGCCATATTTTCCTCCATTAAACTGTAAATCTGGTATTCGAAATAGCTTCGAGTATTTTTTTACTATTAATCTTATCCTGGAAGCTAAGCGTATTTTGTGCTGCTTCTCTGGATATACTTTCTTCTTTTATGCTTCGAACAAGCTGCGTTAATCCTTTTGCAACTTCTTCTGGTTTTTCCGTCGCATCTTCATTTTCAACATCGGTCAACGTTTCAAAAAAGATACCCGTGACAATCTGCGTCTCTTCCGGGTCGGTAAACTCCCTTATTATTGACTGCGGATTAACCTCACCTTTTTCCAGCTGTTCATAAAGCATTTCTGCTGCCCGTCTTAAAGTAGGCGGATCAAAGTCTAAAGGTGTGATGAATTCTTTTACCTGACCGTATAAAGAATGATATTCACTAAGATAATGCAGTAAAAGTGTCTGTTTTTTACTTATGCCTTTTTTCTTAACCTCAGCCTTTGAAAGCTTAACTTCGCCTTCTTCCTTTGGTTTTACCATCTGACGTGGTATTCTCTCTCTTGAAAGCTTATTTATCTTATCTTTCGCAAGATTTCCATCTATATCAAATTTCTGACAAATGCTCTTTACAAAAACATTTAGCGTCATCGGGTCTGAGCCATATCTTAAAAATGCTTCTGTAAATGCATAATCCTGAAATTCGCTTTCCTCAGTCGGGTCAGATCTGTCTGTCTTATCAGCCTTGCATTTTAGTTCAAAAAGAAAACTGTTTTCAGCATTCTCAATGCGTTCTCTAAATGCATCTGCACCTTTTTCCTTTATAAACTCATCAGGATCCTTATGCGGAGACATATCGATTACTTTTGCCCTTATACCAACATCATCCAGAAGCGGTATGGCTCTCAAAATAGCATCTCGTCCCGGGCCATCGGAATCAAAACAAAGATACACCAAATCTTTAACAAAACCAGGCAACATCCTAGAGTGCTCTTCAGTGAATGCAGTTCCAAGCGCCGCCATTGCATTATCAAAACCTGCCTGATGAAGACTTATTACATCCATATAACCTTCGCACAAAATCTTTCCTTTAAGTCTTGATTTTCTTGCGAAATTTAGTCCGTAAAAAGTTTTTCTTTTATAGAAAATATCCGACTCCGAAGAGTTAAGATATTTAGGCTCTCCATCGCCTGTTACTCTTCCGCCAAGGGCTATTATTTTTCCCCTGTCATTCATAATCGGAAACATTACACGATTCCAGAACTTATCTCTAAAGCCATCTTTTTCCGAGAAAGAAACGATACCCGATTTCATTATATTGTCATCAGAATACCCCAGAGCTTTCAGATGCTCGTAAAGACCACCCTTCATTGTCGAAAAACCAAGTCCAAACTTCTTTATAGTTTCTTCTCTCAATCCTCGCTTTTCAAAATACTCGCGGCCTCTTTTTCCTTCATCCGACTGCAAAACCGTGTAATAATATTTTGCAGCCTCATTTACAATTTCCTGAAGGTTATCTCTTGTTTCCTTTTTTCTGGCCTGTTCAGGAGTAAATTCTCTTTTAGGAAGATCTATTCCTCCCTGCTGGGCAAGCTTTTCAACCGCTTCCGGGAAAGTGATATTTTCCATTTCCATAAGGAAATTAAAAGCACTTCCACCCTTATGACATCCAAAACAGTAAAACATCTGCTTTTTCTGGCTAACCGAAAAGGATGCTGTCTTTTCACCATGGAACGGACAAAGCCCAAAATATGTATTTCCTTTTCTCTGTAATTGTACATAGGACCCAACGACATCTACTATATCGTTTGCATTTAGCACTTTGTCCAAAAGATCATCTTCGTAATAGGCCATTAATATCCATCCACCTGCCAAGCCTCTGGCATGTAATACTGACTAAATTTTGCAACACAGAACTGATCAGTCATTCCAGAAATATAGTCACAGACAACTCTGCCCTTCGACTCTCCGTCCTCAATCATTCGACGATACTTTTCTGGCATTTCCTCCGGCTTATCGCAGAATAACTCGAACATTTCTCCAATCATTCTACGAGCCTTTATTTCCTCACTTTTAGCAACTGGATTAGTGTAGACATTCTGGAACATAAATTTCCTAAGTTCCTGCATTGCCTCCCACATTTCATCTGTCATAGCTATTTTTTCCTGATTCTGACTGGTATTTACAATGTCATGAATCATATTATCAAGTCTCTCTCTTGTGGATAAACCCAGCGTGCTTCTGATATGAAGAGGAATATCATCCTCACTTAAAATCTGGGCTCTAATCGCATCATCTATGTCATGATTCAAATATGCAATTTTATCTGAAATTCTGACAATACATCCTTCTGGAGTAGAAGGCATCGAGCTGGTCTGATGGTTTCTAATACCGTCTCTTACTTCCCATGTAAGATTTAAGCCTTCTCCACCCTTCTCAAGCTTTTCCACGATACGAACGCTCTGTTCTGAATGAATAAAGCCCTCTGCACAGAGCCTGTTAAGCTCGTACTCTCCACAGTGGCCAAATGGTGTATGCCCTAAATCATGTCCCAAAGCTATTGCCTCAACCAAATCTTCATTGAGTCGAAGTGCCTTTGCTATAGTTCTGGCATTTTGACTGACCTCAAGTGTGTGGCTAAGCCTGGTTCTGTAATGATCTCCTAAAGGAGTCAAAAAAACCTGCGATTTATTTTTAAGACGTCTAAAACTCTTGCAGTGAAGAATTCTATCCCTGTCTCTTTGAAACACTGGACGAATATCGCACTGTGGCTCATCAACATCTCTGCCTCTGGAATTTTCACTAAGGGTAGCGTAAGGACTAAGTATCTGTCTTTCACGCTCTTCCATCTGTTCTCTAATGCTCATTTTTACCCTCCATTAAGAGTATTACGTAAAAAAGAGGTATTTCCTTTTTCTCGGCAAAAGTTTTTTGTACGGCGTTTTTTGTACGGCCGACTTTTTAGGTAAAACAAAACGCCCACAGATATGTATTTCTTTCGACATCTACAAACGATGTCGAAATGAAATCATATCTGTGAGCGTATTTTTCAGTTATTCTTTCGGCCTACAGGAAGATAACCAATTATTATTTCACATGTGTATGTGTGAACAGATGCTCCTGACAATATTCATAATTGCCGTTACATTTTGAACAGAATCTAAATTCGATGTTGGCACCATCGAGTTCACTTCGTCCGCAGACCGCACATTTATGGCGGGTAATTGTATTTACCTTAGGAGAAGGACCAGATGACTTTGGTCTTTCCTGATATCTGGCTTTTTCCTGGCTTTGGTATGAAAATCCCTGGTACCCTGAATTGTAGGCGTTGGTAAAGTTTTTTCTGCGCTGTGCATTTTTAAAGCCCGTCCTTTTATTTCCAAGGAAGAATATAAGGAAATTAAGGAGTGAGCACACAACTGCAACAGTATAGCAAACAACATAGTGTATACCGAATCCACCATAGCTAAACGCCTGCAAAAGAACAATCGCAACATAAACGTAAGCTAAAATTTTGATTCTTATCGGGAATATAAAATAAAGCATAACGCGCTGTTCTGGATAACAGGCTGCAAAAGCAAGGAAGATTGAAAGGTTTATGTAATAGGTGCTAAAGAACATACCAGTGCCTTTTACCGGGCCACCAGTGATAATAGTGTAAACAGCGTATAAAATGAAAGCACCAATTATAGTGCATAAAAATCCGCCAAACATATAGAGATTAAATTTAAAAGTACCCCAGGTCTGCTCCATCATATTGCCAAGCTGGTAATAGAAAAAGCACATAATAAGTGCAAAAAATATATTTTCCTGCGGTGGAATAAGCACCCAGGTAAACAGTCTCCAGAATTGGAAGTGATGAATTATATAATATGGCTCAAGCTGAAGATAGCTAACGATATTTACTCCATATGCTCTTCCCATAAAGGAAAGCACATAACCAACTATATAGCAGCCAATAATGTACATCATCAGCCTTGGAACTGCATACTTACCGAATTTTCTTTCTAATTTATCTACCATGTTTTTTCTCCTATGCGGTATAGTACCACACTTTGTTTACAACTGCCACTTTACTATCAATTCGTGAAAAATTCGTGAAATCGACACCACTTTTTAGTTGGTTGAGTTTTTACAATTTTTCATATATAATATTTCATTGCTTTTTATTGCATATAAATAAGAAAGAAAGACTATTATGACAATTACAAGTTTTGCAAAATTAGGAATTGATATTGGCTCAACTACGGTAAAAGTCGCTCTTTTAGACGACAATAATGAGCTTATTTTTTCGGATTATAAAAGACACTATGCCAACATAAGAGAAACCCTTCAGGGACTTTTATCTGATGCCATGGAAAAAGTTGGCAAAATAGATGTATGTCCAATGATTACAGGTTCTGGTGGACTTACACTTGCCAAGCATCTTGGAGTTCCATTTACTCAGGAAGTTATCGCTGTTTCCACTGCCCTTACCTTTGCAGCACCAAAGACAGATGTTGCCATAGAGCTTGGTGGTGAGGATGCAAAAATCATCTATTTTGAAGGTGGTAATGTTGAGCAGAGAATGAATGGTATCTGTGCTGGTGGTACAGGTTCCTTTATTGATCAGATGGCATCACTTATCCAGACAGATGCTTCCGGGCTTAACGAATACTCAAAAGGTTATAAAGAAATATATCCTATCGCCGCACGTTGCGGAGTTTTTGCAAAAACTGATATACAGCCTCTTATAAATGAAGGTGCCACAAGAGAAGACCTTTCAGCTTCAATTTTCCAGGCTGTTGTTAATCAGACTATTTCTGGTCTTGCCTGCGGTAAACCAATCCGCGGACATGTTGCTTTTTTGGGTGGTCCACTTCACTTTTTAGATCAGCTTCGCGAGGCGTTTATTCGCACTCTTGGGCTTGACGATGAGCACACCATCATCCCAGAAAACTCTCACCTTTTTGCAGCAATGGGTTCTGCTCTTAACTACGAAGAGGATAAAAAGGTCACTTTAAAATCACTTGTTGATAAGCTTTCATCTGACATTCATATGGAGTTTGAGGTTGCAAGACTTGACCCTCTTTTCAAAAATGAAGATGAATTCAAGGTTTTTGAAGAACGTCATGCAAAAGCTAATGTAAAAAAAGGTGATTTAGCAAACTACAAGGGAAATGCATTCCTTGGAATCGATGCAGGTTCTACTACCACAAAAATCGCTCTTATCGGTGATGATGGTTCACTTTTATATAGTTTTTATTCAAACAACTCTGGCAGTCCGGTTGCTACAGCCATACGTGCCATGAAAGAGATTCAGGCAGCACTCCCTGAAGGAGTTAAAATCGCTCGTTCATGCTCAACAGGTTATGGCGAGGCTCTTTTAAAGTCTGCTTTCCAGCTTGATGATGGTGAGGTTGAGACAATTGCCCACTACACTGCTGCAGCTTTCTTTGATCCAGAAGTTGACTGTATCCTCGACATTGGTGGTCAGGACATGAAGTGCATCAAGATAAAAGATCACACTGTTGATTCAGTTCTTCTTAACGAAGCTTGTTCTTCCGGATGTGGTTCATTTATCGAAACCTTTGCTAAATCACTTGATTTTAGCGTTCAGGATTTTGCAAAAGAAGCACTCTTTGCTAAAAACCCTATTGATCTTGGTACCCGTTGTACCGTATTTATGAATTCAAAAGTTAAGCAGGCGCAAAAAGAAGGTGCAACCGTTGCTGATATTTCTTCTGGCCTTGCTTACTCAGTTATAAAAAATGCCCTTTTCAAGGTTATCAAGTTAAACGATGCTTCAGACCTTGGAAATCACGTTGTTGTTCAGGGTGGTACCTTCTATAACAATGCCGTTCTCCGCTCATTTGAAACCATAGCTGGTGTAAATGCTATCCGCCCTGATATTGCCGGTATCATGGGTGCTTTTGGATGCGCACTTATCGCAAGAGACAACTACGAAGAAGGTTATGAAACTTCAATGCTTACCTTGGATGAGATTTCTAACCTGACTTATGAGACAAAGCTCGCCAGATGCGGCGGATGTCTTAACAACTGCCTTCTTACCATCAACCGTTTCCCTGGCAACAGAAACTACATCACTGGTAACCGTTGTGAAAAGGGACTTGGCAAGGAGAAAAACAAGGAAAACATTCCTAACCTTTTTGAATACAAAAATCAGTTACTCTTTAGCTACAATTCAATTCCTTCTGCGGATGCAGTTGCAACTATTGGTATTCCTAGAGTTCTCAACATTTACGAGAACTTCCCATTCTGGGCAAAATTCTTCACGGAACTCGGCTTTGCATTTAAGTTGAGTCCTCCTTCAACCAGAAAAATCTATGAAATGGGTATAGAATCTATTCCTTCAGAGTCAGAATGCTACCCTGCAAAGCTTGCACATGGTCACATAGAATGGCTCATTAAAGAAGGCGTCGATGCAATTTTCTATCCATGTATTCCATACGAGAGAAACGAGTTCAAAGAAGCAGGCAACCACTACAACTGCCCTATCGTTACCTCTTACCCTGAAAACATAAAGAATAATGTTGATGCAATTACTAATAAAACACAAAAATTCTTTAACCCATTTATAAACCTTGATAACGAGATTTCTGTAGTTAAGGTACTAACTGACCTTTTCAACAAGGAGTATGGTATCGCTAAGCCAGCAATTGCGCTTGCTGTAGCAAAGGGTTTTGAGGAAATGAAGCATGTGCATAAGCTCATGCAGAAAAAGGGAAAAGAGACTCTCCAGCGGATGGAAGAACACGGCAGCCCTGGCACCGTACTTGCTGGCCGCCCTCACCCCTCTGACCCCGCGGTCAACCGCG
>JAKSSE010000011.1 GCA_024403255.1 Lachnospiraceae bacterium | reverse complement strand
ACGTTTTATTAAGTATTCTTATAGGTACTGTTGCGTATATGCTTTTAGTTCAGCTTGTTTTTGTGGGATAAGATATGACGAAAGTTGTTTCTGAAAAAGATAGAGAACTTATTTTGGAATCATGTAACTTCGAAATAGGCGAAGTGTCTTATCTTGACAAAGATTGTGCAACTTTCTTGGAAAAGATAAAAAAAGGCTTCAACAGAAAATATAAAGTTTTTGTATGGAATTTTTCGGGAAAACTTGAACTTGAAAGGTATGCAAAGAGATTTCAAACGATGATACAGAATAATCCTGTTTTCAGGACGATTTATATGTATCAGAATTTTGAACTTCCAATCAAAGTAGTTGCACAAAAATCAAAACTGCAGTTTCCTGTGACGGATCTTAGAAAATTTACTGTAGAACGACAGAAACTTGTATTAAGAAGTGCAGCGGCGGCACAGTCAAGGCGCCTATATGATCCTCAGGTGGATTATCCGATAAAAATATCAGCATATATTACATCAGATTCTAGGATGAAAATCATTCTTAGTCTTTATCCGGTTCCAGGATTTCCATTTGCGACAAGAGGAATTCGTGATACTCTTTTTTCCGATTTGGCCTTTGATGAGAAATATTCTGTTGTTGATCAAGAAACAATTAGCACAATAAATGAGGCTGTAGTAAAAAAATGTAAAGAATACTGGGAAGAAACTTTATACCCTGTCGAAAGCGGACTTATGGTTCCGGGAATTTCGACTGAAAGAGGCGGGGCAAGCATTTTGTCTACGGTTCATTTTACATTAAAGGATACAGTTTCTTTTGGAGTTGCAAATTATGTACAAAAGAACAATATAAAATTTGAAACTTTATTTACCGAGTGCTGGGGAGAGATGTTTGGCTCGCTAAACACACAGACTCAGCCTGTTATAGCCGTTAAAAAGCATGGCGAAAATCTGCAGATTTTACCTGTAAAAGTGGATAGAAAACTTCCTAATAAAGAAAGATGGGAGAATATAGAAAAGCAAATAGAGGATTTTAGAAAATACAGTGGATGTTCATTTGATGATCTTTGCAATGCGGCCTCTATAAAAGCCCTGGAATCATTCTATGCACTGTTTGAATATCAGTTTGATGATGAAGAAAATATGCTTTCTTATGCAGAAGAAAGTGTAGCTCCGATAATAAATATAAGGGTAGCAAAGAGTGATAATCTTTTTGAGATAACATATTCTTATGATGCAGAAAATGTACTTTTGACAGCTGTTGAAAGATTACACGAGGCTTATTGTGCTGTGTTAGAAAGCACAATAACGGGAATTAGATTTGAAGGAGATAAGTGGAAGGATAGGCTTCTTAATGCAAGCGATGAAGCTATGCGGAATGAAGAAACTAACTTATTTAAACGAACCTTCTTTGATGGTGGTGTTAAAATTAGCAAGGAAACTGAGCTAGATATAGAAACTATTATTGATAATGCAAGGCTTGTTTCTTATGTACAGGAAGATGCAATACTTGAGAGCGGAATTGCAAAGGGATATGTGGGAATAATCGTATCTGGTGCTGTGGAGGAAAGATATATCAATTCCCAAAATATGGTTAGAACAATAGCTTTATATCAGGATGGTACGCTGTTAAATCTTGAGAGCATATCATCAAAAAAATTATCACCTTTTTCGTATTATGCTATAGAGGATGTAAAGGTTTTATGGATTCTAACAAGTGATTTAAAAATGTTCATGAATCTCTATCCTGATGCATGGGCTAATGTACTTGATAAAACAATAACTAATGTTAATGGTATGAAAAAACTTTGGGGATTAGAATAAGGAGGCTTTTGATGAAAAAGATAATTACAATAGCAAGAGAATTTGGTGCAGGTGGACGATCTGTTGGAAAGGAAGTTGCAAAACAGTTAGATATTTCTTTTTATGATAGAGACATCATTTTGAAAACGGCAGAGGAATCTAATCTCATAACAGCTGACGAAGTAAGAGTTTGGGATGAAAAAGTCCCAAAGGATGCCGGCGTAGCACAAAGCCTTTTTAATTTCTATTCAAGACCTCTCTCAGATAAAATCTGGGAAGCGCAGGTTGAAGCTATCCGCCATCTTGCAGACAAAGAAAGCTGTGTACTTGTAGGTAGAAATGCGGACTACATTCTGCGTGAGTTTGATCACGTATTTCGTGTGTTTATCTATGCTGGAAAAGAGTGGCGCGTTTCTCACATGAGCGACCGTTTCCCAGAAATGACCAGAAGCGAACTTGAAGCGAAAACTACAGCAGTTGACAAAGCCAGAAAAGCTTACTGTGAAAAATACACCGGCCAAAAATACGGCAACGCAAGTAATTTTGACCTTGCGATCAACACCGAAAAACTTGGCTTCGATAAAGCTGTAGAGTTGATTTTGAGTGCTGCTGAGAAAGTATAAAGCAACGCTCAGGCTCAACTTGACAAAAGCCGCTCAAATTGCTATATTTACTGCGTTAAAATTACTGATGGGCGATGGGGCTTGGTTTCATCGCCTATTTTTTTTCAGTAAAAAGAAAGAGAGGAAAAGAAAATGAAAAAGAGAATCGTAGCAACAATGATGGCCATGGTGGCCGCAGTTTCACTTATGGGATGTGGAATTACAACCACAAGTACCTATACAGAGACTACAACAGATGCTGATGGAAATACCACAACTACAACCACCACAACAACTGATGGAGAGACCACTACAGAGACTACTACAACTCCAGCAGTAGAGGGTAAGGTTATTATCGCTACTGACACTGTATTTAGACCATTCGAGTACACTAACGCTGATGGCGAGTTTGTTGGTATCGATGTAGATATTCTTGCAGCAGTTTGCGAGGATCAGGGTATTGATTATGAGCTTCAGTCACTTGGCTGGGATGCAGCTATCGCAGCTTGCCAGGCAGGCCAGGCTAATGGTATGATTGCAGGTGCATCTATCACTGACGAGAGAAAAGAGAATGGTTGGATTTTCTCAGATGGTTACTACAATGCAACTCAGTGTATGTCAGTTGCAGCTGATTCATCTGTTGAATCATTCGATGATATCGCTGGTATGACTGTTGCAGTTAAGACTGCTACTCAGGGTGCTTCATATGCAGAGAGCATCAAGGATCAGTATGGTTTTGAAATCTCTTACTTTGAGGATTCACCTACTATGTATCAGGCAGTTCTTGGTGGACAGTGTGTAGGATGTTTCGAGGATACCCCAATCATCAAGACTTTCATTAAGGAAGATGGACTTGCCCTCAAGGCACTTGACAACACTCAGAACGACGGTGCACCTTACGGATTCGCAGTATTCTCTGCAGATCAGCAGGCACTTGTTGATGCATTCAATGCAGGTCTTGCAAACATCAAAGCAAGCGGCAAGTATGACGAGATTATCGCTAAATACTTAGGAGAATAATTAATGGTTCAGATAATAACTGGCTTTGGCCTTATGATGCTAAAAGCATTAGGACAGACACTTCTTTTAGCTTTATGTGGTTTGTTCTTTGCTTGTATTATCGGTCTTATATTTGGACTGATGAATGTAATAAAGAATAAGGTCTGCAACATTATAGCTACAATATTCGTCGATGTAATTCGAGGAGTTCCAATGATCGTATTGGCGTACTTTATTTTCTTTGGTATACCATATCTTTGGAACACTATCCTTGGAATTGGCGGAATGCAACTTACAGCTCTCACTGCAGGTACTATCTGTCTGGCACTTAACTGTGGTGCTTATATGGCAGAAATTATCCGTGCAGGTATTCAGAGCGTAGATAAAGGCCAGATGGAGGCTGCCAGATCACTTGGACTTACCTACGGTCAGTCAATGAGAAAGGTTGTTCTTCCACAGGCTATTAGAACAATGATTCCTAGCATAATTAACCAGTTTATTATCACACTTAAGGATACCTCGATTCTTTCAGTAATCGGTTTCCCTGAACTCGTTAATACTACCAAGAACGTAGTAGGAGTTACCTTTAAGTCCTTCCAGGCGTGGGGGTTAGCAGGTGTTATGTACCTTGTTGTAATCATCCTTCTTTCAAGAAGCGCGAAGGCAATGGAAAGGAGATTGAACCGTGGCAGAGAATAAAGAGGTTAAAGTTCACGTAGAACATTTGAAAAAAGACTTTGGTGAGCTTCAGGTATTAAAAGACATTAACATAGATATTTATGAGGGCGAGGTAGTTGTAGTTTTAGGACCATCGGGTTCAGGTAAATCAACTTTCCTTCGCTGCGTAAATCGTCTCGAAGACATTACAGGTGGAACAGTTGTAGTGGATGGATTTGATATCACTGATAAGCATACGGACATCAACAAAGCCCGTGAGCATGTCGGAATGGTTTTCCAGCACTTCAATTTGTTTAACAATATGGATGTACTTGGAAATATGATGCTTGCTCCTACAGAGCTAAAAAAAGCAACCAAAGATGAAGCAAAAGAGACAGCACTCAAACTTCTTGAAAGAGTTGGTATGCAGGATAAAATCCATGCATTTCCTTCACAGCTTTCGGGTGGACAAAAGCAGCGTGTGGCGATTGCAAGAGCTTTAGCAATGAATCCAAATGTAATGCTTTTTGATGAGCCTACAAGTGCACTTGATCCAGAGATGGTTGGAGAGGTTTTAGCTGTTATGCAGCAGCTTGCAAAGGATGGTATGACCATGATTGTTGTAACACATGAGATTGGTTTCGCCAGAGAAGTTGCTGACAGAGTAGTCTTCATGGAAAATGGTTATATCATCGAAGAGGGATCTCCTTCAGAGGTTATCGATAATCCAAAGGAAGAACGTACCAAAGACTTCTTAAGTAAAGTTTTATAATGATTTTAAAGGGACGCGAAAGCGTCCCTTTTTGTTGCTCCAAAATACAAAAAATGATAATATATAAAGGACTATTTCTATCTATATGGAGGCTAAAATGTTTAGTTATTTTAGAAAGGTTTTCTACCACGAAACCGACAAAATGGCTATAGTTCACCACTCTAATTATTTGAAGTGGATGGAGGAAGCGAGAGTTGCTTTTTTAGAGGATATTGGCATGCCTTTCGAGGAGGTTGAAGCCAGAGGAATCGGGTCTCCAGTTGTTGAGATAAATGTCAAATACAAAAAGCCTGCAGCGTTTGGCGATGAAGTAAGAGTGGACATAGAAATTTCAAAATTTAATGGTATAAAGTTTGAAGTTGATTACACTATTCTAAACGCAAAAACAGAGGAAACTCTTACTGTAGCACATTCAGCACATTGCTTTTTGAAGGATGGAGCAATTTGTTCAATTAAAAACGAGGCGCCAGATTATTACGAAAAACTTATGGCGGCCGTAAAATAAGAATTCAAGAAAGGAAGAGAAAAAATGGGTCTTATTAAAGCAGCAAAAGGTGCAGCTGGCGGAGTTATGGCTGACCAGTGGAAAGAGTATTTCTATTGCGACGCACTTCCAGCAGATGTCCTTTGCAAAAAAGGTGCAAAGAAGGTTTCAGGACGTTCATCAAATACCAAGGGTGAGGATAATATCATATCTTCTGGTTCAGTAGTAGCTGTAGCTGATGGTCAGTGTATGGTTATTGTTGAGCAGGGCAAGGTTGTTGAGCTTTGCGCTGAACCTGGTGAATTTACTTTTGATTCATCAACAGAGCCTACTATTATGGCAGGTGGTCTTAATGGAGAAAATATCAAGACCGTATTTGCAAACATTGGAAAGAGATTTACCTTTGGCGGAGTAGCACCTAAGGATCAGAGAGTTTACTATATCAATACCCGTGAGCTTATGGGTAATAAATATGGTACAGCAGCTCCTGTTCCATTCCGTGTTGTAGATAACAATATCGGACTTGATATTGATATTGCAATCAAGTGCTTTGGTGAGTATAGCTACAAGATTACAAACCCAATTCTTTTCTACACAAATATCTGTACAAATGTAAAAGATGAGTTTAAGAGAGAGGAACTTGAAGGCCAGACCAAGAGTGAACTTCTTACAGCTCTTCAGCCAGCATTTGCTAAAATCTCTGAAATGGGTATTCGTTACTCAGCGCTTCCAGGTCATGCTGAGGATTTAGCTCAGATTCTCAATGATCAGCTTTCAGCAAAATGGCGCGATCTTAGAGGTATTGAGATTATTTCATTCGGTGTTTCTTCTGTTAAAGCATCAGAAGAAGATGAGGCAATGATTAAAGAGCTTCAGAAGAATGCAGTATTCCGCAATGCAAATATGGGCGCAGCTCAGCTCGTTGGTGCTCAGGCAGCAGCTATGCAGGCAGCAGCAAACAATGAGAACGGTGCAATGATGGGATTTGCAGGAATGGGAATGGCTATGAATGCTGGCGGAATGAATGCAGCTAACCTTTACGCAATGGGTGCGGGACAGCAGGCTCAGGCACCACAGCAGCCAGTAGCCCCAGCTCCAGCAGCTCCTGCAGGTGACTCATGGACTTGCGCATGTGGCACAGTAGCCACTGGAAATTTCTGCCCTAACTGTGGAGCAAAGAAACCTTCAGCAGACTGGACCTGCTCATGCGGAACAGTTAATACTGGAAACTTCTGCTCAAACTGCGGATCAAAAAGACCTTAATGAATGAGATTGATAAATTAATTGATTTTATAAAAGAATCAAATCACATTGTGTTTTTCGGTGGAGCTGGTGTCTCCACCGAATCCGGTGTGCCTGATTTTAGAAGTAAGGATGGCTTATATAATCAGCATGATATTAAGTTTGATATGTATCAGCCAGAGTATCTTTTAAGTCATGACTGCTTAGTTTCAAAGCCAGAAGTTTTTTATGAGTTTTATCGTCAGAAAATGGATGCAAGGCATGTAGAGCCGAATATTACTCATAAAGTTTTAGCTAAACTCGAAGAGGCAGGAAAGTTATCTGCAGTTGTTACTCAGAATATTGATGGACTTCATCAGAAAGCCGGCAGTAAGAAAGTGTTTGAAATACATGGCACTACCTTGAAAAACTACTGCATGTATTGCGGCGAGGAGTATGATGAAGATTTTATTTATGAGTGTAAAGATTTGGTGCCGGTTTGCCCAAAATGTCAAAAAGGTCATATAAGACCAGACGTAACATTATATCAGGAAGGCCTTCCAGATGATGCTGTTATGGGTGCACAAAAGGCAATAAGGGAAGCGGACATGATAATTGTAGGAGGCACAAGCTTAAGGGTATATCCGGCAGCTTCTTACATATATGATTTTAGAGGAAAACATATGGCCGTTATAAATCGCGAGCCATTGGATATAAAGTTAAACGAGACAGAAGATGTTTCAATAGTTGGATCATTAGGCGAGGTTTTCGCTGAAATAGACAAAGCTCTTTTTTGACAGGGGAAGATATGTTAAAGGACGGAAGAATTATTTTTGCGGTAGAAGGGAATGAGGAAGTTTCTCTTCTTCCAAAGATGGCAAATAGACATGGAATGATTGCGGGTGCAACAGGTACAGGAAAAACTGTTACTCTTAAGACTCTTGCAGAAGGTTTCTCTGAAGCGGGTGTTCCAGTATTTATGGCTGATATAAAGGGAGATTTATCAGGAACTTCGACAACTTTCCCAGTATCATTTTGGGATGTTTATGGAGAGAAGGGTCTTCCATTAAGAACAACCGTTTCTGAAATAGGACCGGTACTTCTTGGCAATATATTAGGGCTTACTGATATTCAGGCTGATGTTCTTACTGTTGTATTTAAGATTGCCGATGACAATGGGCTTTTACTCCTTGATACAAAAGATTTAAAGTCGATGCTAAATTTTGTGGCAGATAATGCTGCAGATTACGAGATGGAATATGGAAAGATGAGCAAACAGTCACTTTCGGCTATTGTTAGAGCAATAGTTGCTCTTGAGGCTGAAGGAGCGGAGTTTTTCTTTGGAGAACCAGCGCTGGATATTGCTGACTGGCTTAAAACGGATGTGAATGGCAAGGGTGAGATTGCACTTTTAGACTGCCAAAAATTAATTAACAATCCTAAAATGTATTCGGCTTTTCTGATGTGGCTTTTGTCTGAACTTTTTGAAAGACTGCCAGAAGTTGGTGATTTAGACAGACCTAAGATGGTATTTTTCTTTGATGAAGCACATCTTCTTTTTAACAATGCCTCAAAATTCCTTCTTGAAAAAATTGAGCAGATGGTTAAGCTTATCCGTTCAAAAGGTGTAGGTGTATTCTTTGTTACTCAGAATCCAAAGGATATTCCAGATGGAGTTTTAGCTCAGCTTGGATGCAAAATTCAGCATGCACTTCGTGCGTATACCCCAGCAGAGCAAAAGGGAGTAAAGGCAGCAGCAAATGCATTTAGGGTAAATCCAGAGTTTGATACTTATCAGACAATTTTGGACCTCGGTGTAGGTGAAGCTTTAGTCTCTACTTTGGATGAAAGCGGAGTTCCTACTGTTGTAAAGAAGGTAAAGATTAATCTTCCAGAGTCTATGCTTGGCCCTGTAGATGAGAACGAAAGAACTAAAAAGATTAATGCAAGTCTTCTTTATACAAAATATAAAGAGATGATTGATAGGGAGTCTGCATACGAGATTTTAACTGCTAAAGTAGCAAAAGAGGCAGAGCTTGCAGAAAATGAGAAGCAAGCAGCTTTGGCAGAGAAAGAAGCTGCAAAGCAGGCAGCACGTGAAGAAAAAGAAGCTGAGAAAAAGAAAGCTCAGGCTGGAAAAGCCGTAAAAAGAGCGGTAAAGAGCACAGCAACTACTACAGCTGGCACAATTGGAAGACAGCTTGGTAAGTCTATGGCAAAAGGCTCAGGTTCATTTGGAAAGACTCTTGGCGGAAATGTTGGAGCTTCAATTGCCAGAGGTCTTATAGGTACTTTGTTTAAGTAATGAATATTTTAGCGATTTCACATGAATATCCACCAATTGGCGGAGGCGGCTCAAATGCTTGCCTTTTCCTTTTGCAGGGCTTTGCAAGAAGAGGGCATACGGTCTCTTTGGTCACTGCTGGATTTGACAGACTTCCTGAAAAGGAAGTTACTCGTGCTGGAGTTAAGATTTATCGCGTTAAAGCAAAAAGAGCAAATAAAGAACATTGTTCTTTTATGGAAATGTATGATTTTTTAGGGAAAGCTAAAAGATGTGCATTTAAGCTTTGCAAAGAAGAAAAGTTTGATATTGCTTTGATCTTTTTTGGGATACCGTCGGGCCCGATTGGTGTTAGTTTAAAACGAAAGTTTAAAATACCTTTTGTTATTCGTTTTGGCGGTGGAGATGTGCCAGGATTTCAGGAGAGATTTAAGTCTATCTACAAGGTTCTTGGTCCATCAATAAAAAAGATATGGAAAAAATCGGATGCAAGAATCGCAAATTCTGATGGCCTTAAGAAACTTGCCTATGAGTTTTATGATAAGGAAGAATTTAAGGTTATTCCAAATGGCGTAGATGTAGATGTATTTATGCCAGATGATATGAGAGTTAGCGGAAGAATATTTAAAATTCTTTTTGTTTCAAGACTTATAGAACGAAAGGGTCTGCAGTTTGTAATTCCGCAGCTTCCACAGTTGCGCGATATGCTTGAGGCAAAGGGGAAGGGCTTAAGGCTTACAATAGTTGGAGATGGTCCATATCGTGAGACTTTAGAACAGATAGCAAAAGAAAACGGTGTTTACGATATTATTGATTTTGTAGGACAGAAGGATAAAGATCAGATTGTTCCATATTATCAGGATGCCGATGTTTTTATTTTGCCTAGCAAAAAAGAAGGTATGCCAAATGTAGTTCTTGAGGCTATGGCATGCGGTCTTCCAATCATTATGACTCCTTGTCAGGGAAGCAAAGAATTAATTAGCGATAACGGATTTGTTTGCGATGTAGATGATTTTGGGAAAAAACTTTACGAACTTTCTTTTGATAATGCAAAAAGAAGATTTATGGGACTTGCAAGCATAAGAAAAGTCAGAAGTGAGTTTACGTGGGATAAGACCACAGAAAAGTATTTGGATTTGATGAAAGAAATTCTTTCATAGAGGTGTTATGGAAAATATGATGAAACTGGCTGAAATGCCGGAATCAGAATTAAATAAAGAGATAGCGACAAACCCTTCGTGGGAGGCTTTGTATAATTTTTCTCATCTGAGAACAAATATTTTCTCGACTACCATTTTTACGGGAGAAGAAAAACTTCTTTTAGTAGGTGGTGAGTGCGGAGCTCTTGTTGGATATCTTTGTGACAAGGTTGCCTGGGTTGATGTTATTGAACCGAACGGAGACTTTGTAAAGGTTATTAATAAACGTTTTAGGGTAAAAAATAATCTTCGTATTTTCGAAGGGGATTTTGAAGCTTTTAAAGTACAGCTTGAGCCAACCTATGATGTCTTGGTTTTGTTTGGAGAAGCACTGGAAAATATTGCTTCCTATTCAGATAAGATAAATGTTGGCGGAAGAATTTTATATATCTGTGAGAACAGATTTGGATTAAAGTATTTTGCCGGATGTCGAGAGGATAACTCAGGTGAGTTGTTTAAAGGTCTTGAGGGCGAGGCAAAAGGCTGTTACTCAATGAAAGAGATAGAGACAAAACTATCTGAAATTGAGCTTCAGATTAATTACCGCTACTATCCATATCCTGACTGGAAGCTACCAGGAACAATTTTCTCGGAGGAGAGACTCCCTAATGAAGGTGAGCTTTGGGAGAATGAGAGAAATTTCGATTACCCAAGAGCTTCGCTTTTTAACGAGCAAAAGGTATTTGATGGCATTATACAGTCTGGTCAGTTTGAGTTCTTTTCGAATTCATATCTTTTAGAAATAGGATGGCCAAAGGATAAATCATTTAGAGATGAAAAGGGACGACTTATTCCTGGAAGAAGAAAGCCTCTTACTCCTGCTCCAAAGGATAGAATTATCTACGCTAAAGCATCAAATGACAGAGCAGAAAAATTCAGAATTATTACAGACCTTATCAAGACAAAAGAAGGGTTAACATACCGCAAACTTCCAGCTTCTGAAAAAGCAAAGCGACACCTTGAGGATATGGCGGCTTCATTTGGAAGAATAGAAAAGAGAACTTTTGGCGGAGCTGTTACTTTAAATAAATGTTCAATGTTTAAAGAAGGAGCTCATCTTGAAGTTGCTAAGGGTAAAAGTCTCGATGAAATAGCATGGGAAAATATCAATGATGAGAAAAAACTTACAGAAATTTTTGTTTCTGTAAAAGACGCCATTGATAAGATATATGAAAAATGCGGCTTTGCTCTTGTTGATGAGTTTCGAGAGGTATTTGGGGATATTCCAACTTATGCTCCAGGTGAGGAGAGAGTTGATTTGGGCAAACCGGTAAAAGATCTTGATTGTGATTTGCTTTTATCAAACATCCTTGTTGATGGAGACATGTGGACAATTATTGATTATGAGTGGACTTTTCCATTTCCTGTGCCTGTGAATTTTGCGCTTTTTAGATGCGTTAAAAATTTCTATATAATACATGGAATATACGATGAAGAAATTCATAAGAAAATGATGTATAAGCTTGGTATCAATAAGGATCAGATTCCGATATTTGAGTTTATGGACAATCATATGATCAGGGAGTACGTGTTAGAAGACTACACAAATCTTTCTGATTTAGGACAAAAGCTTTTAAAGGTTTCTGTTGGCGTTCCGGAAATTATAGAGGCTCAAGGAAAGCTTAAAAGAAAAGACGAAATGATTGAGGAACTAACTAAGACTCTTTCAGATACACAAAAAGCAGTTTATGATCTTCAGAATTGTACAAGTATGAAGATTACTGCACCACTACGAAAAATAATGGCGTTCTTTAAGGACGATTCAAAAGAAAAACATGAGTAACGAAGTAGCAATTAAAGTTGACAATATAACAAAGGTTTACAAACTCTACAATAAGCCAAAAGACAGACTTATAGAGACTTTAGGCTTTTCAAAAAAGAGACGTTCTACAGATCATTATGCTCTCAACGGAGTATCTTTTGATGTAAAAAAGGGAGAGACTGTCGGAATTATAGGAACTAATGGATCTGGTAAGTCTACTATTCTTAAAATCATTACCGGAGTATTATCTCCAACAGATGGAAAGCTTACAATTGATGGTAGAATTTCTGCACTTTTGGAACTTGGTGCAGGTTTTAACCAGGAATATACTGGCATGGAAAACATTTATTTAAATGGAACCATGATTGGATTTACAAAAGAAGAAATAGATGAAAAGCTTCAGGATATTCTGGACTTTGCAGATATAGGAGATTTTGTCTACCAGCCTGTTAAAACTTATTCTTCAGGTATGTTTGTAAGACTTGCTTTTGCGGTTGCAATTAACATTGATCCTGAAATTTTAATTGTAGATGAAGCACTTTCAGTAGGTGATGTTTTCTTTCAGAATAAATGTTATAAGAAGTTTGAGGATTTTAAGGCGGCAGGTAAAACAGTTGTTTTTGTTAGCCATGACCTTTCTTCGATTGCAAAATATTGTGATAGGGTAATTCTTTTAAATAAGGGTGATAAGCTTGCTGAAGGTGGACCAAAAGAAATGGTAAACCTTTATAAAAAGGTTCTTGTTGGACAGGCACCTGCGGATTTAAATATAAATCCAGACAGTGAAGTTTATGGTGATGGCAAAGCAGAAGTGTTTGACATTTTCATTGAAGATGAGAATGGCATACGTACCAATACCATAATAAAAGGAACAGATTACAAGGTTGGCTGCAAGGTTAAATTTAATGAGCCGATAAAAGATCCTATTGTTACATATACTGTTAAGGATATAAAAGGTACAGATATCTGCGGAACAAACACGATGTTTGAAAGAGTAGATACTAACCTTGGAAAAGATGTGATTTCGGTTACATTTAAACAGCATATGAACCTTCAGGGTGGAGAATATCTGTTGTCATTTTCTTGCACTGGTTTTGAAGGGGACACTTTTGTTGTTCATCAAAGAAGGTATGATGCAGTAAATATGACAGTTATCTCGGAACAAAATAAAGTCGGATTTTTCGATATGGAGTCTGAGATTACGGTTGAATAAATGTTACAAAAATGTTACAGAAAATTGACTTTCATGTAATAAGAAAGTATAATTGTTACCATAAAACCACATGATGTGGTTGTGAGGGAAGATTAGTCCATATATTGGATTTAGGGGCTTATGTATAAAAAGAACGAAAAGACCTGGTTGAAGCATTTAGACTTCACGCTGCTGGATTTAATACTTATGCAGTTGTCTTTTGTCATTGCATATATGACAAGACATGGTCTTATTAATCCATATAAAATTCCAGCGTATGCTCTCCTGGCAGCAATTCTTGTGCTGCTAGATTTAGTAGTTGTTTTTCTTGGGGAGAGCTATTCCGGTATTCTTAAACGAAACAGATATCAGGAACTGAGGGCGACCTTGGTTCATGTTACTGCGATTTTCTTTGGCATTCTGGCTTATATGTTCATTACTAAACAGTCAGAGATTTATTCACGTCAGGTTTTATACAGTTTCTGGATTGTGAATATTATTCTTGAATACTTTGGCCGTGTTTCATTAAAGAGAGTTGTAAGAAAACAGGTTCTTAACCAGAATACAAAAAATGACCTTCTTGTTGTAGTAAATAAGGCGAATGCGAAGGAGTGTTTAGAGGAATTAACGCATACAATTTATTCGGATTACAGAGTATCTGGTGTGTGTATTACTGATGAAAATCTCATAGGACAGACTATAGAAGGCGCCGAGGTTGTTGCAAGTGCAGATTCTTTTATGGAATATATCAGAACTCACGTAGTAGATGAGGTATTCCTTTTTGGAACTAGTCCTCAAAGCAGTGAACTTTTAGCAGAGCAACTTGTAGAATATGGTCTTACTGTTCATATTAATCTTCTACACGAGTCAAAAGTAATGACAAACAGAATTGTTGAACAGTATGGAAAATACATGGTGCTTACTACCAGTATGCTTATTGCAACTCCGCGTCAGGCATTTGTAAAGCGACTTATGGATATAGTTGGTAGTATCATTGGTCTTGTTTTTACTGGTATTGCTTTTGTGATTTTTGCACCTATCATAAAGATTCAGTCTCCAGGTCCTATTTTTTATACTCAAACGAGAATAGGTCGAAATGGAAGACCGTTTAAGTTTTATAAATTCCGCTCGATGCATGTCGGTGCGGATAAACTTCAGAAGGAACTAGAAGCACAAAATGAGATGGATGGCCATATGTTTAAAATCGAAGATGATCCGCGAGTTTTTCCAATTGGTAAATTCATAAGAAAATATTCGATAGATGAGCTTCCACAATTTTGGAATGTACTAAGAGGCGATATGAGTTTGGTTGGCACCAGGCCTCCTACAGAGAACGAATTTAAAGATTACGAGATACACCACAAAGCACGCCTTTCTATTAAACCAGGACTTACTGGTATGTGGCAGGTGAGCGGAAGAAGTGACATAACAAGCTTCGAAGAGGTTGTTGAACTCGATACAGAATATATAGCAAACTGGAGCTTTGGGCTTGATTTCAAAATACTCTTTCAGACTATCGGAGTAGTACTCAAAGCTAAAGGATCAAAATGATTTTCGAAATATTAGGGTATATTTGACATCTTTGTAACATTTGTGTAATATATCAAGGATTTCGTTTTAAAACAAATTGGAGGTTTTGTGATGGCAACATCAAAGAAAAAAAATAGTAAGAAAGCAAAAGCAAGAGCAAGAAGACGTGCAATTCTTATTGTAGAAGTTATCGTTCTTCTTTTTGTTATAATTGCACTTTTCGTTTGGCTTAAGATGTCAAAGCTTGATACTGGCCGTGAGCTTAATCAGCCTACTGAGGCAGAAGATCAGTATTCAGAAGATAACGGTGTAACAGACTTTTATCAGGAAGTAAACATCGAGATGAATGATATCGGCGATGAGACTCAGGAGATAATGTCTCATTATACCAACATTGCATTCTTTGGTGTTGATAACAGATCGATTGGACATTATTCATCAGGTAACTCAGATACCATCATGATTTGTTCAATTAATAATGACACTAATGAAGTTAAACTTTGCTCAGTATTCCGTGATACTTTCATGGATATCGGTGGTGGAAAGTATCAGAAGTGTAATGCTGCTTATGCATACGGTGGTGCAGACCAGGCTGTAGCGATGCTTAACAAAAACCTCGACCTTAATATTTCAGAGTATGTAACTGTAGACTTTAATGCAGTAGTTGATGCAGTAGATTCAGTTGGTGGTGTTACTCTTAACATCTCAAATGAAGAAGCTAAGTACATGAATGCATCATATATCGATGAAGTTGCTAAGTATTCAAAGGGTAAAGCTGAATACGTAAAGGCTGGTAATGATGTTCTTTGTACTGGTGTTCAGGCAACTGCTTACTGCCGTGTACGTTATACAAAGGGTGCTGACTTCGAGCGTACCTATCGTCAGAGACTCGTACTTCAGAAGCTTCTTGATAAGGCAAAAGCATCTGATCCTGCAACCCTTAACAATATCGTAAACAAGATTTTCCCAGAGGTTTCAACTTCACTTTCTTCTGCAGATATTCTTGAGATGGCTTCAAAGGTTACTTCATACAATATTGCAGAGCAGAGAGGATGGCCTTTTGAGAAATGTACAGATATGCATAATGAAGCAAGTATCGTAGTAGCATGTGATCATGTAACAAACGTTACAGAACTTCACAAGTTCTTATTTGGCAATGAGAACTACGTACCAAGTTCTGCTGTAACAGAAATCAGTCAGACAATTCAGAATAAGACAGGAAAGACTACAGCAAATGCAGTTGATTACGGATTCTAATTAAAAGGATTTAGGCAATGAGGCAGGCTTCGGTCTGCCTCGTTTTTTCTAAGGAGGAAGTTATGTGCGGTATAGTTGGATATGTTGGTAAAAGCCAGGCTGCACCAATTCTTTTGGATGGATTATCAAAACTTGAATATCGTGGATACGATTCCGCAGGTCTTGCAGTAAGAGATGGTAAATCTTTAGCTGAAGTTGTAAAAGCAGAAGGAAAACTCAAGGCTTTATATGAGAAAGTAGACGGCGGAAGAGCGCTTGCTGGTAAGTGCGGAATTGGTCATACAAGATGGGCGACACATGGTGTACCATCGCTTACTAATGCTCATCCACATGTTAGTGGTAACTGTACAGGATCAGGTTCTGGTGCAGTAGAGAGCGCAGTTGTAGGTGTTCACAATGGTATTATTGAGAATTACGCTGAACTTAAAGAAAAGCTTTTAAAACATGACTATGCTTTTTACAGTGATACAGATACTGAGGTTGCTGTTAAGCTTGTTGATTATTATTACAAGAAATATAACATTGGACCAGTAGATGCAATTGCTAAGGCTATGGTTCGTATCAGAGGTTCGTATGCGCTTGAGCTTATGTTTACAGATTACCCAGATGAAATTTGGGTTGCTCGTAAAGAATCTCCAATGATTATTGGTATAGCAGATGGCGACTCGTATATTGCATCAGATGTTCCTGCAATTTTAAAGTATACACGTTCGGTTTATTACATCGATAACATGGAATTTGCAAAGGTCACCGCTGGCAATGTTGAATTCTATGATTTGAATGGTGATGAAATAGAAAAAGAGCCTGTAGAAATCACCTGGGATGCTGAGGCGGCGGAAAAGGGCGGCTATGAGCATTTCATGATGAAGGAAATCAACGAGCAGCCTAAGGCGGTTGAGGACACTTTAAACAGTGTTCTTAAGGACGGAAAAATCGATTTAAGTGAAGTAGGCTTAACTAATGATGAAATAAAAGACATTGAGCAGATATACATTGTGGCATGTGGTTCGGCATGGCATGTAGGTATGGTTTCTCAGTATGTGTTTGAGGATATAGCTCAGATTCCAGTACGAGTTGAGCTTGCATCAGAGTTTAGATATCGTAAGATGCCTCTTAATAAAAAGGGGTTGGCTATATTTGTTAGCCAGTCAGGTGAAACTGCAGATACCAAAGCAGCTTTAGAGCTTGCTAAAGAGCAAGGATTAAAGACCTTGGGTTTAGTAAATGTGGTTGGTAGTGCGATTGCTCGTGATGCAGATAGTGTATTTTACACATTGGCAGGACCAGAAATTTCTGTAGCTACTACTAAGGCATATAGTGCACAGCTTGTTGCGGCATATTGCCTTGCTATTCAGTTTGGATATATAAAAGGTCTTGTTGATGAAGAAAAATATAAATACTATATTGATGAACTTAAGACTATTCCAGAAAAGATAACAAAGATAATTGATGATAAGGAACGAATCCAGTGGTTTGCAGCTAAGTATGCAAATGCAAAGGATGTTTTCTTTATCGGACGTGGCATTGACTATGCAATAGGCTTAGAGGGATCTCTTAAACTTAAAGAAATTTCTTATATCCATTCTGAGGCATACGCTGCTGGAGAACTTAAGCATGGAACAATCTCATTGATTGAGAAAGATATCCTTGTTATTGGTATCTTGACTCAGTCAGATCTTTACGAAAAAACAGTAAGTAACATGGTTGAGTGTAAAGCACGTGGCGCGTTCCTTATGGGTGTTGCACCATACGGCAAATATGAAGTTGAGGATAGTGTAGGCTTTACCGTTTACATACCTAAGGTCGACGAACACTTTGCAGCAAGCCTTGCAGTAGTTCCATTACAGCTTTTAGGCTACTACGTAAGCGTAGCTAAGGGTCTTGATGTAGACAAACCTCGTAACCTTGCAAAATCAGTTACAGTAGAATAAAACATACAAACCCTCGGGCAAATCCCGAGGGTTTTTTATGCATTGAAAAATTCACAAACTTAAAATAATCTCTACACAAATTTGTCACAATTTGAATTTAATATAAGACCATAAAACAAAGGAAGACAATCCATGGAGGTGTAAAAATGGATTTTTGGAAAAAGATAGGTAGAACTGCAGTAATTGCAATAGTGTTTGGAATCTTAGCTGGATGTTGCTTTTGTGGTGTGACCTATTTTATGGGTAAAGCACTTAAGGATGATGTTAAGACAGAAGAAGCAACTGAAATAGAGGATTTAGGTAAAGAAAAACCAGAAGAGGATATTGCGCCTCCAGCTGAGAAGCAAAATGCTCCTAGTCCAATTTTCGGGCAGGAATGTGATGCGCAGAAAATTACAGAAGAGTGCATGCCGTCTGTTGTGGCTATTACAAATGTGAGTGTTCAGCAGTATTACAACATTTGGTTTGGTAGCCAGGAAAGAGAAAGTACATCAGCTGGTAGTGGTGTTATTGTGAATGAGGATGACGATAACATTTATATTGTTACAAATAATCATGTTATATCTGGGGCATCAAAGATAACGGTAACTTTTGTGGACGAAGAGGCAGTTGAGGCGACTGTTAAGGGTACCTCGCCAAGCATCGACGTAGCAGTTGTAACTGTTGCAAAGGATGATATGAAGGCATCTACCAAGGACGTCATAAAAGTTGCAAAGATGGGTGATTCTCAGAGCCTAAAGGTAGGCCAGGATTGTGTAGCAATTGGTAATGCCTTGGGATATGGCCAGTCTGTTACAAAGGGTATAATAAGCGCACTTGAAAGAGAAGTTAAGGTTACTGATCCAACAAGTGGAACAGTGATTTCAAATAAGCTTATTCAGACTGATGCAGCTATTAATCCAGGAAACAGTGGAGGTGCACTTTTAGATTCAGCAGGAAACCTTATTGGTATAAATTCAGTTAAATTTACGACTACAAGTGTGGAAGGTATGGGATATGCTATTCCGGTAAATACAGTAAAGCCAATTGTTAGCAAATTTATAAATAATGATGTGGTGACTGATGACGAGAGAGCTTTTCTTGGTGTAGCCGGAGTTGAGGTTTCGCAGAGCGTCGTAGAGACATACGGAATTCCAGAAGGTCTTTGCATTAGTCAGATTGGAGAAGGCTCTGCGGCTGATAAAGCTGGACTTGAAATCGGTGACATTATTATTAAGTTTAATGGACGCGAAATTTCAACTATGAAGGAACTTCAGGAAGAAATAGAGTATTTGAGCGCAGGAACAAAAGTGCCTGTAGTGGTTGCAAAAAAAGCAGATGGTTATAAGGAAACTTCGTTAAATATTGAGCTTGGAAAGAAAGATGATGTAACTACCATAGATGAAATGTCAAATGGTGATAATCCATCTATTGGAGAAAAGCCATCCGAGCAGGCTCCTTCAGAAGATAAAAAAGACAGTTCAAATGAACCGGAAATAAAAAGCTGGAGTTATTCATTTGACTGGCCTTTTAGCCTATTTGGCAATTAGCCAATCTTTCTCCCCTATTGCCCCGGTCTTCCGGGGCATTTTTTGTTGTATTTTTATTTTATAAAAGCAGCTGATTTATGATATACTTACTTGGATATTGTATACAAAAAACAAAGAGGAAAAATGAACGAGATAAAAAGAAAAGCTTACGCAAAAATAAATCTGACTTTAGATGTACTGAAAAAAAGACCTGATGGATATCATGATCTTAGAATGGTTATGCAGTCAGTTGGAGTTTACGATGTAGTAACTTGCAAAAAAACTGACGATGGAAGTATAAGATTTAAAACGGATTCAGGTTTTTTGTCGGATGAGGATTCAAAAACAAATCTTTGTGTAAAAGCAGCGAAGCTTCTTCAGGAAAAGTACGGTTGTGGTGGGGTTGAAATATCTTTGGAAAAAAACATTCCTATTGCAGCGGGCCTTGCAGGAGGTTCGACAGATGGAGCTGCTGTTCTTAAGGCAGTAAATACACTTTATGAATTAAAAATCTCACAGGATGAGCTGGAAAGGCTGGGCGTTACTCTTGGGGCAGATGTTCCATATACTCTTCGAGGGGGCACAGTTTTATGCGAAGGTATAGGTGATATAATGACAAACCTTCCAGCTGCTCCAGATTGCGTATTGCTTTTAGCAAAGCCGGGTATATATGTTTCAACAGGAGAAGTTTATAAAACTCTGGTATTGGATGAAACCAGCGTGCACCCTAAAGTAGATGAACAGATAGATGCTATAAAAGAAGGCAATTTAGATAAGATGTCTAAACTTTGTGACAATATACTTGCGAGAGTGACTGAAAAGAAACACCCTGTTATTGTCGAGATAGAAGAGCTGATGAAAAAAGAAGGTGCTATAAACTCTATTATGAGTGGAAGTGGTCCAACTGTTTTTGGCATTTTTGAAAACGAAGATGATGCAAGAAAAGCTGCTTTTGAGATTGAAGAAAAAGGGTTATCAAAAGAAGTGTTTGTTACTGAATTTATTCGCGACATAGAAAAGTTTTAGGAGATAGTATGATTGAGGAATTAACCTTACGGATGGATAGTTTGCTGCCACTTAGAGATGTTGTTTTTATGACATTAAGAGAGGCTATACTGGAAGGTAAATTAAAGCCGGGGGACAGGCTTATGGAAATTCAGCTTTCCAATAAGCTTGGAGTGAGTCGCACTCCAATAAGAGAAGCTATTAGAATGCTTGAAAAAGAAGGACTCGTAATAATTATCCCAAGAAAAGGCGCTCAGGTCGCAAAAATGAGCGAAAAGGATATGGAAGATGTCCTTGAAATTAGAGAAGTGTTAGATGAACTTGCTGTGCAGGCTGCGTGTGACAGAATCACTGATGAGGAACTTGTGGCTATAAAAGAAGCAAAGGAGCGCTTCGAGATTGCAGTAAAAAAGGCAGACACTAATGCTATCGCAGAATCTGATGTTGCTTTTCATGAAGTGATTTATAAGGCGGCAAAAAATCCAAAGCTTGTATATATTTTAAGTAACCTGCGAGAGCAGATGTACAGATATCGTCTGGAGTACATTAAAGACAAAAGAGTCTATGAGATTCTTGTGGAAGAACATAATGCTCTTTATGAAGGCTTAGTAAAAAAAGACAAAGCGTTTCTGGTCAAAATTATGCATCAGCATTTGCAGAATCAGATAAGTGCTGTTTCAAAGGTGATAAGAGAAAATGCGTAAAGAAGATTTAAACTGTAAAGTTCAGTATGCAAGCAGGCAGTCACTGCTTGGTGATACGACTGAAAAAACGCTTGAGACCGAAGGGGAGTATAACCCTGAAGATAAAATTCTAAGGTTTAAAGAAAATATTGGGGACGAAAATAATGTTATAGAGGTTGAGACTGCTTTTCATTTTTTTGATTCACACATAGAAGTATATCGTGATGGAGAGATGACCTTTGATTTTGATCAAAGAAAAGATACAAGCTCAATGTATAATACGCCTTATGGGGCAATGAGCATGGTGATACATACAAAAGAACTTGCCAGTAGTATTAACGATACTAAAGGATCTGCTTATATGGAATACAATATCTTTTTTGACAAGGATACGAAAAGTGACTGTATGTATGGCATTAAGTTTGAAGTTGTGTAGCAGGATTGCCGTATAGAGCAAGTTATGGTATCTTATGCACTGGAAATAACCAAAATAGGAGTCGATATGGAAGAAAAAATATTACAGATATGTTTGGATGTATGTCCAAATGTTGATTTTGAAAATGAGACAGCACTTATTGATGACGAAATTCTTGAGTCATTTGACATTATTACAATAGTCACCAATCTTATGGATGAATTTGATATCTTTATTGATGCAGACGATATTGAGCCTGAGTATTTAAATACTTTTGAGGGCATTTGTGAGATGGTTAGAAGCAAATTAGAAGCATAACGGGAGGGGTTTATGAATACATTTACTATTGTTTTATTAATTGTTTTGGCAGTGATGATTGCAATTGTCATTGCACTTTACTTCCTTGGTAAGAAGGCACAGAAAAGACAGGAAGAGCAGCAGGCACAGATGGATGCAGCAGCTCAGACAGTAGCTCTTACCATTATTGATAAAAAGAAGATGAAATTAAAAGATGCAGGATTTCCAGAGGCTGTTACCAGCCAGATTCCATGGTATGGAAAGAATGCAAAGATGCCAGTTGTTAAGTGTAAAGTTGGCCCAAAGATTATGAATCTTTTGTGTGATGCAAATCTTTTTGAAGAGCTTCCTCTTAAGAAAGAAGTTAAGGCAACCGTTTCAGGTCTTTATATTACCGCTGTAAAGGGAATGCACGGACATCTTGAAATGGATAGAAAGAAAAAGAAGAATTTCAGAACAAGAATGATGGAAAAGGCAAAAGATGCTCAGGCTCAGCTTAAGGCTGAAAAGCAGAAAAAGGCTAAGTAGAAACGATGAAAAAAAGTTTTTTAACAGGCTTGCTTTTGGCGTCTATGTCTTTGACGATGATTTCATGCGGGAAGTCAGACGAGGTTAAGCCTATAGGTAAAAGCGAAGATACTAAGGCGAGCGAATATGTTACTCTTGGCGAGTACAAGGGAATTGAAGTCACTTTAGATGGGGATTATGTTGTAGATGATAAGGCGGTTGATGACTATATAGATCAGCTTATCAGCTACTATGGTATTTATGATAAGTCTGATGAAACTGTAGTTGCAGAGGATTCTGTTGTAAATGTTGATTACACAGGGTATCAGGATAATCAGCCTTTTGAAAGTGGAACTGCAAAAGATCGGGTTGTAGATATAGCAAACAGTTCTTATATTCCTGGCTTTGCTGAATCACTTGTAGGTCATGAAGTTGGTGAAACATTTAGAGCGGATGTTACCTTCCCAGAAGAGTACGGCGTAGAGAGTTTAAATGGGCAGACGGTTCAGTTTGAATTTACAATTCACTATATTTGTAAAAATGTAACTGCAGCTACTCTTACAGACGAGATGGTAAAAGACAACTTCCAGCTTGATTCAGTTAGTGCGCTTAAGGAAGACTCCAAAAATTACCTTGTTCAGTCTGCTGAAGCTCAAAAGAACTCTGATGCAAGAAGTTCTATAATGACAAAACTTGTTGAATCATCAACTGTTACCCTCCCGGAGGATGAAGTTTCAAAGAGAGTTGATGAATACGTAGAAAAGTATAAAGAGGCATATGTTCCTGAAGGAAAAGATTTAGAAGATTACCTAAAGGAATATTACAACATAACTTATGATGAGTTCGTAGATGAGCAGAAAAAGGGAGTTGAAGATGACCTTACATTGGAACTTATATGTCAGGCAATTGCAGACCAGGAAGGGATAACAATTGATGAAGCAGACTATAGTTCCTATGTAGAATATTTTCTTCAAAATTCAAACTATGAAGATGAGGCTACCTTGTATAGAACATACGGCAAGGACGAGGAATCGGGAAAAGAATATTTCAGAAAAATGTTCCTCTGCAATCAGGCTCTTGATTTTGTAGTTAATAATGCAGTTATAAATACCAAATAGCCTTATTGCGAAAGGTACTTTAGTTTGATATAATTAATCGATTTTATTATTCGAAAGGAGAATAATTATGAAACACGTAGTTACTCTTAACACAAAAAAACTTCAGAACACCGTACAGAAGGGTGGCTGTGGTGAGTGCCAGACCTCTTGCCAGTCAGCTTGCAAGACTAGCTGCACAGTAGGAAACCAGAGCTGCGAGAACAAGAGATAATTAAACTTAACTATCACGCACAAAAGACCGTACAGTAGTGTACGGTCATTTGTACGTTTATGCGAAACTATGATTCATCAATTTAAAAATAACGGATATAACATTGTTTTAGATGTAAATAGTGGAGCTGTTCATGTTGTAGATGAGCTGATGTATGATGTCATCGGCTGTGTGGCTGACGGGACTTTTGAAGCAAAAAGAAGTGAGCTTGAAACAAAGTACCCAGCTGAAGAAATAAAAGAAGCTTTAGAAGAAATAGAAGAACTAAAAGCTAACGGGGATCTTTTTACAAAAGATGTATATGAAAACTACATTTTTGACTTTGCTAAAAGACCTACTGTTGTAAAAGCACTCTGTCTTCACATTGCACATGATTGTAATCTTGCCTGCAAATACTGTTTTGCAGAGGAAGGTGAGTATCATGGCAGACGTGCTCTTATGAGTTTTGAAGTTGGAAAAGCTGCTCTAGATTTTCTTATCGCCAATTCAGGAGAAAGAAGAAATCTTGAGGTTGATTTCTTTGGAGGCGAGCCACTTTTAAACTTTGATGTTGTAAAGCAGCTTGTAGCTTACGGCAGAGAGCAGGAAAAAATCCACAATAAGAACTTCCGCTTTACTCTTACAACTAATGGCGTTCTTCTCGATGATGATGTAATGGAATTTGCCAACAGGGAGATGGCAAATGTCGTTTTATCAATCGATGGACGTAAAGAAATACACGATTTGATGCGACCTTTTAGAAAAGGCGCTGGCTCATATGATTTGATTGTGCCTAAGTTTAAAAAACTTGCGGATTCACGTAATCAGGAAAGATATTACGTAAGAGGCACTTTTACAAGAAATAACCTTGATTTTGCAGAGGATGTTAAGCATCTTGCAGATCTTGGATTCAAACAGATTTCTGTTGAGCCTGTAGTTGCAAAAGATACTGACGATTACGCTCTTAGAGAAGAAGATTTGCCAGGACTTTTTGAGCAGTACGATAAACTTGCTGCAGATATGGTTGAAAGAGCAGGTACCGATGAGGACTTTAATTTCTTCCATTTCATGATTGATTTGGAGGGCGGACCATGTGTTGCAAAACGTCTTTCGGGATGTGGCAGTGGTACAGAGTATCTTGCGGTTACACCATGGGGTGATTTCTACCCATGCCATCAGTTTGTAGGAAACGAGGATTTCCTTTTAGGAAATGTTTTTGATGGTATCCAAAAGACTGATATAGTAAATGAATTTAAAGCTTGCAATGTCTATGCAAAGCCAACATGCAAGGAGTGTTTTGCTAGATTTTATTGTAGCGGAGGTTGTGCGGCAAACGCTTACAACTTTACTGGAGATATTCACGGAGCTTACTCTGTGGGCTGTGAACTTCAGAAGAAAAGAATCGAGTGCGCGATTATGATTAAGGCTGCACTCGCAGAAAAAGAAGCTAAGGAGCAATAACAATGAACAAGTCAATGAAGAAAAGTACTGGATGGATTGTGCTTATACTTATAGCAGCAATTCTTGGCGGAATGATTTTCTATGCATCCAGCATCATTAAAGACACCACAGGAAAGACAAATGGTCAGAACAACATTAAGCTTGGTCTTGATCTTGCAGGTGGTGTATCTATCACCTATCAGATTGAAGGGGACTTCACTCAGGAGCAGGTAGATGATACTATCTACAAACTTCAGAAACGTATCGAGAATGACCTTTCGAACGAGGCTGCAACAACAGAAGCTTCTGTTTACCAGCAGGGTGATGATCGTATCGTAGTTGAGATCCCAGGTGTTACAGATGCAAACGCACTTTTAGAGGATCTTGGTAAGCCAGGTACTCTTGAATTCCAGACTCCTGATGGAAAAGCATTTTTAACTGGTGACATGATTGCATCAGCAGAAGCAGGTACCCAGCAGGATAACCTTGGAAATAATGAGTATGTTGTTAAACTTACACTTACTGACGAAGGAGCTAAAACATTCGGCGCGGTTACTACAGCAAATGTAGGAAATCGTCTTCCTATCGTTTATGATGGAAACATCATCAGTAATCCTGTAGTTCAGGCTCCAATTCTCGGAGGCAGTGCAGTTATTACAGGTATGGCTGATTTTGAGGAAGCAGAAAGTTTAGCATCATATATCAGAATCGGTTCGCTGTCACTTCAGCTTACTGAACTTCAGTCAAACGTAGTAGGTGCACAGCTCGGTTCAAATGCAGTATCAACAAGCTTGCTTGCAGGCGCAATCGGTATTGCAATTGCAATGGTATTTATGATTGCAGTTTACTTTGTACCAGGTGTTGTAGCAGCCGTAGCGCTTGCACTTTACACCACATTCATTCTTGCAATTCTTCAGCTTTATGATATTACTCTTACCCTTCCTGGTATTGCAGGTATTATTCTTTCAATCGGTATGGCGGTTGATGCAAACGTTATTATCTATGCTCGTATTCGTGAAGAAATCGCAGCAGGTGTATCAGTAAGAGGCGCTATTGATTCAGGTTTCAAGAAAGCTTTCTCAGCAATCTTTGATGGAAACATAACAACTCTTATTGCAGCAGCAGTTCTTGGAGTTAAAGGTTCAGGTACTGTAAAGGGCTTTGCTATCACTCTTGCAATCGGTGTTGTTCTTTCAATGTTCACAGCGCTTGTTGTATCAAAGCTTATTGTTAACGCTCTTTACGCAATTGGCGTTAAAAATCCTAAGGCGTTTGGTAAAGAGCCAGGATTTAAGACAATTGGATTTATCAATAAAAAGGCAATCTTCTTTATCATTTCCTGTGCAGTTGTTGCTGTTGGAGCTATCACTATGGTAGTAAACGGCGTTGCTGGCAAGGGCGCATTTAATCTTGGACTTGACTTTGTTGGTGGTACTTCTACCCAGGTTGAATTTGACAAAGATTACTCTATTTCAGAAATTGAATCAGATATCATTCCTCTTATTTCAGCTATTACAAAGGATAATGATATTCAGACTCAGAAGGTTGATGGAGGAAATGATATTATCTTTAAGACCAGAAGTCTTAATCAGGATGAGAGAACTGATCTTTACAATATGTTTGAGGAGAAGTTCGGTGTAGCTGAGTCACACATTACTCAGGAGACAATTTCAGGTGTTATTTCAGGTGAAATGACAAGAGATGCAATTGTTGCAGTAATCATTTCAGCAATACTTATGCTTATCTATATCTGGATTAGATTCTCAGATTTACGTATGGCGTCATCAGCAATTATTGCACTTATCCATGATGTCCTTGTAGTGCTTACCTTCTATGCACTCTCAAGAATTTCAGTAACCAGTGCATTCATCGCTTGTATTCTTACCGTAATTGGTTACTCAGTAAACGATACCATCGTAATCTTCGATAGAATTCGTGAAAACAGAGCCAGACTTTCAGTTGAGAATGCTGAGACCCTTAAAGAACTTGCAAATAAGTCTCTTACTCAGACTCTTTCACGTACTATTTGTACTTCATTCACTACTCTTGTTATGGTAGTAATGCTTTACATCTTAGGTGTTGAGTCAATCAGACTTTTCGCGTTCCCATTGACTATCGGTACAATTTGCGGTACCTACTCTTCAATCGGAATAGCAGTTGCACTCTGGTATGTAATGAGTACTAGAAAATCAAAGAAAAACTAATAAAAAGGAGAATTAGCCCATGTATACTCTTGAAGACATTAAAGCAGTTGACCCTGAAATCGCTGACGCTATAACCGCTGAGTTTGATCGTCAGAATTCTCATATTGAGCTTATCGCATCTGAAAACTGGGTAAGCCCTGCAGTTATGAGCGCAATGGGCACAGTTCTTACTAATAAATACGCAGAAGGATATCCTGGAAAGCGTTACTATGGTGGATGTGAAAAGGTTGATATCGTTGAGAACCTTGCAATCGAAAGAGCTAAAGAACTTTTTGGATGTGAGTATGTAAACGTACAGCCTCATTCAGGCGCACAGGCTAATATGGCAGTTCAGAGAGCTTTTCTTGAGTATGGCGATACTGTTATGGGTCTTAACCTTGACCATGGCGGACATCTTACTCATGGTTCTCCAGCTAACTTTTCAGGTGAGAGCTACAACATTGTTCCTTATGGTGTAAATGATGATGGCGTCCTTGATTATGACAATATTCTTGCTATCGCAAAAGACTGCAAGCCTAAAATGATTATTGCAGGTGCTTCAGCTTATGCCAGAGCAATCGACTTCAAGAAGTTCCGTGAAATTTGTGATGAGGTTGGGGCGTACCTTTTTGTAGATATGGCACACATTGCAGGTCTTGTAGCAGCAGGTCTTCACATGAGCCCAATCCCTTATGCAGATGTAGTTACTACAACTACCCATAAGACTCTTCGTGGACCTCGTGGAGGAATGATTCTTTCAAGCCAGAAAGTTGCTGATGAATTCAAGCTTAACAAGGCTGTATTCCCAGGTACTCAGGGTGGTCCTTTAATGCATGTTATTGCAGCAAAGGCAGTATGTTTCAAGGAAGCACTTGATCCATCCTTCAAGGCATATCAGCAGCAGGTTGTAAATAATGCTCAGGCACTTTGCAAAGGTCTTCAGAGCCGTGGAATTAAGATTGTATCAGATGGTACTGATAATCATCTTATGCTTGTAGATTTAACTCCATTTGAGAAGACTGGTAAGGAAGTAGAAAAGCAGCTTGATGCAGCACATATTACTGCGAATAAGAACACTATTCCTAACGATCCAAAGAGCCCATTCGTAACATCTGGTATCCGTCTTGGAACTCCAGCATCTACAAGTCGTGGTCTTAAGGAAGATGATATGGATAAGGTTGCAGAGGCTATCGCAACTGTAATCAAGAATGGTGATGACGGTGTAGAGCCAGCTAAGAAAATAATTGCTGAGCTTACTGCAAAATATCCACTTAAGTAGGAGAAAATGAAATGATAGATATTAAATTTCTTCGCGAAAATCCAGATGTAGTTAAACAGAACATTAAAAATAAGTTCCAGGAACATAAACTTCCACTTGTTGATGAAGTAATTAAACTTGATGAAGAATCACGTGCTGCAAAGCAGGAGGGTGATGATCTTAGAAAGAAGAAAAATGAGCTTTCGAAACAGATCGGTGGCCTTATGGCTCAGGGAAAGAAAGACGAAGCTGAAGCAGTTAAGAAGCAGGTAGCAGAGTTTTCAGCAAGACTGGCAGAGGTTGAGGCAAAAGAGCCAGAGCTTGCAGCTAAAGTAACCGAGATAATGATGAAAATCCCTAACATCATCGACCCATCAGTTCCTATTGGAAAAGATGATTCAGAGAATGTTGAGATTGAAAAGTTTGGTGAGCCAGTAGTTCCTGATTTCGAAATTCCTTATCATACTGAAATTATGGAGCGTTTTAACGGTATCGATATGGACGCCGCAGGACGCGTGGCTGGTAATGGATTCTATTATCTCATGGGAGACATTGCAAGACTTCATTCTGCTATGACCGCTTATGCAAGAGACTTCATGATTGGAAAGGGCTTTACTTACTGTATTCCTCCTTTCATGATTCGTTCAAACGTTGTAACAGGCGTTATGAGTTTTGAGGAAATGGAAGCTATGATGTACAAGATTGAAGGTGAAGATCTTTATCTTATTGGTACTTCAGAGCATTCAATGATAGGTAAATTCATCGATCAGATGGTAGATGAAAAGAGCCTTCCATACACACTTACTTCTTACTCACCTTGCTTTAGAAAAGAAAAAGGTGCTCATGGTATTGAGGAGCGTGGTGTATATCGTATTCACCAGTTCGAGAAGCAGGAAATGGTAGTAGTATGTAAGCCAGAAGAGTCTATGGACTGGTATGATAAGATGTGGAGCTACACTGTAGAGCTTTTCCGTACTTTAGATGTTCCTGTTCGTACACTTGAGTGCTGTTCAGGTGATCTTGCTGATCTTAAAGTTAAGTCTGTTGATGTTGAGGCATGGAGCCCACGTCAGAAGAAGTATTTCGAAGTAGGTTCTTGTTCTAACCTCGGTGATGCTCAGGCTAGAAGACTTAAGATTCGCGTAAAGGGTGAGGACGGAAATAAATATTTTGCTCACACTCTTAACAATACTGTAGTTGCTCCACCACGTATGCTTATTGCATTCCTTGAGAACAACTTAAATGCTGATGGATCAGTGAATATTCCTACCGCTCTTCGCCCATACATGGGTGGTCAGGAAAAGCTTATCCCAACCAAATAAATTAAAAGCGGGCTTCGGCCCGCTATTTTTATGAAAAACAATGCATGAATTAGGATTGATGAACAACATGCTAAAGACTGCAAAATCCGCTCTCGAAGGCCAGCTAAAGCCTAACGAAAAAGTTAGCAGGCTTGTTCTTGAAGTAGGAGAATTAACCGGTGCAGTTCCAGCATATTTGAAAACAGCATATGAATCTTTAAAAGTTGATACTATTTTTGAAAACTGTGAGCTTGAAACTATATTTATGCCTGGTACGGTTCGGTGTAAAAGCTGTGGTGAGGAGTTTGCAGCGAGAGAGCATAACTTCACGTGCCCAGGGTGCGCCGGCATAGATTTATCATTTGTCTCTGGCAAAGATTTGGTAATAAAGGAAATAATCGTTGAAGAGTAATAAATAGGCTAATGGAAAGCGTTCCATTAGCCTATTTTGTGGTAGACATAAGTGTTTGCAGATGTTAAAATCAAAATGATACCATAGGCTAAAAGGACTATGCGGAAAAATAAAGATTGAAGGCGCAAAAAAATGGAAAATTACAGAATTATAGAGGTTAAGCAGAGCATTTTTGATGACAATGATAAGGATGCAAATCTTCTTCGTGAAAAAATGAAAGAAGAGAAAACATTTCTTATGAATCTTATGAGTTCTCCAGGAGCTGGAAAGACAACCACACTTAAGGGAACATTAAATGCCTTGAAGGATGACCTTAAAATCGGGGTAATGGAGGCAGATATTGATTCAGATGTAGATGCTGCTACTATTTCAGAATTAGGGGTAAAAACGATACAGCTCCATACCGGTGGGATGTGTCACCTTGATGCAGATATGACGAGACAGGGAGTTACAAATCTCGGTACAGAAGATCTCGATTTAGTAATTCTTGAAAATGTTGGAAATTTGGTCTGTCCTGCTGAATTTGACACTGGAGCAGCAATGAATGCAATGATCCTTTCAGTTCCAGAAGGACATGACAAGCCACTTAAGTATCCACTTGTTTTCCAGGTTTGTGATGTTCTTATAATTAATAAGATAGATGTACTTCCTTACTTTGATTTTGACATGGATAAGGTAAAGGAATACGCACTTATGAGAAATCCAAATTTAAAGATATTCCCGATTTCAGCGAAGACTGGAGAGGGAATGGAAGCTTGGACAAGCTACCTCAAAGAAAGAGTAGAGTCCTATATTAAGTAGTTTATTTAAAGGGGAGAGAATGAATAAACAACTTCTTGATATAAAAAACTTCGATATGGAAAGTGTTATAGCGATGATAAACACTGTTAGTGGTTGTCTTGATGAGTTCTTATTCGTAAGAGAAATACAGACTAACAGAGTATATTTGTCGCCTAATGCTACAATGCGATTTGCAGTCGATGAATATGATTTTATTGATCGCGATAATTATTTTGAAAATCATCTTATTTACGAAGAAGACAGAAAACTGGTTTCTTCAATGCTATATTCTGCGCTTGTCGAGGATGCGAATATTGACTTCTTTTGCAGGTGGAATGGCAGAGATGGATCTCCGGTTTGGGTTCATAGTATCGCCTATGTGATAAAGGATGATGAGGGGATTCCTAAATATTTCTTTGGATCTACAAATGAAATTGGTCAGAAAAGAATTGCTGATGACATTTCAGGATTAAAAGGTGAAAGACTCTTAATCGATGAGTATGAAAAGCTTGTTGCGCAGGGAAAACGCGGCAGGATTATTAGATTTGGAATTGACCATTTTAAAGAAATAAATGAAAACCATGGAATTGACTATGGTGATATGGTAATTCGAAATACCGCACAGTGTATAAAGAAAGCTGTAACTGGTCTTGAAGAGGTATATCGAATCAGTGGCGATGAGTTTGTTATTTTGGATTTTAATGACGATGATTTTGCCCATTCTGTGAAAATATATGAAAGAGCAACCTTTGAGGTTAACGATTTCATTATCAGTAATAATTATGATAGTTTTTATACTATTTCGGCAGGTATCGTTGATATAAAAAACAGGACCAATGTATCTTATGATGCTGTAATGAGAAGAGCGGAGTTTGCATTAAATGAAGCAAAACGACGTGGAAGAAATCAGTATTATGAATTTAATCCTGAGGATTATGATACCTTTAAAAAGTCGAGACAGATACTAAATGAGCTTCGACGTTCGGTTGCGGAAGGCTATGATGGGTTTGATGCATTTTTCCAGCCAATCGTAGATCATGATACAAATAAGCTTGTTGGAGCAGAGGCTCTCATGCGTTATAAGGACATGGAAGGCAAATATATACCTCCAGTAGTGTTTATTCCATTACTTGAGGAGAGCGGTCTTATAATCCCTGCAGGAAGGTGGATTGTAAGCCGTGCAGTTGAAATGTGTCAGAAGATGCAGGAGCTTATTCCGGGATTTTATATTGGCATTAATATTTCGTATGTTCAGATTAGGAAATCTAATGTCCTTGATTTGCTTATAAATATTAAAAATAAAAGCGGTTTGCCAGATGGATCTTTGGTAATTGAGATTACCGAGAGTGGTGAAATCGAATGCGATGAAAGCTTTATAGATTTCTGTACAAAACTTAGAGATAATGGTATTTTGCTGGCTTTGGATGATTTTGGAACAGGATATTCTAATTTCCATTATCTAAACAGACTTCGCCCAAATACCATGAAAATTGACAGAACTTTTACAGTGGGTGCAATAAATAGTGAGTATGAAATGGAACTTTTAAAGTCCATGAGTGACATGGCGCATTCCATTGGCCTTAAGACTGTAATCGAAGGTATAGAAACAGATGCGGAGCTTGAGAAAATTTCGATGGTAAGTCCTGATTATATACAGGGATATTACTTTGGAAAGCCCATGCCTGTACCTGAATTTATGACCTTTGTATCTGAATACGTATAATGAAAAAATCAACCGAAAATTCAAGAAGTATATCATCAATAATTAAAGGCTCTATGTCCAACATTGTAATTGGAGCTTTTATTTTTCTTGCCCTTGTAAGTCTTGTTGGGGAGTTTATTTCTGTAACAAAAATAGTAGAAAATGCACTGGAAACAGAAACTACAGTTGCCGCAGAACGTATCGAATGGGCTATAACCTCATACAAAAATATTGCTGAAGATATAGGTACAATTCCTGAATTATCAGATCCTTCTGTTTCAGTTCAAAGAAAAGAAGAGATTCTAAAGAATAAGAGCGAAGAGTACGGCCTTATTAGATGTAAGATTGTAAATCCTGATGGAAATTCTGATATGGATTCAGAATATCGTGGAGACAGAGCATATTTTAAAAAAGCTATGAAGGGGGAAACCTGCATAGTTGACCCGGTTGTTGCAAAGACAGATGGAAATCTTACGGTAATTGTTGCAGCTCCGGTATGGGAAAATGGCGTATATGGCAGTGAAGTAAAAGGTGTAGTTTTCTGTTCAATTCAACCTGAACTTTTAAGTTATATTGTTAGTGGAGTACAAATGAGCAAAAACACAAGTGTTTATGTGCTTGGCTCTACAGGTACAATTGTGGCATCTACTAATCTTTTTGATGTTTCAAATCATATAAATCACATTGAAAAAGCAAAAGATGATCAGTATTACAGCAAGATTGCTGCAGTAGATTCTGCTGCCCTCAGAGGGGAAGATGGGGTATTAATCTCCTGGGAAGGAGCATTAGGCGGAAAGGTATATGGAATGCACGCCCTCGATGGAACTCCTGGCTGGCATCTTGTGATTCATAGTCCGCTTATGGATTATCTAAGACCGCTTTGGATT
>JAKSSE010000100.1 GCA_024403255.1 Lachnospiraceae bacterium | reverse complement strand
GAGCCGCATTCCCACGTTTTGATATGTGTCGATTGTGGCTCTCAAACGTTCCAGATTGATACGGAGGAGCATCGTTTCCGGCATATGCATTCAATGCTTTGCCACTGTGAAAACGGCGTATATCTCCAATTTCAGCAAGGATGAGTGGACCAAGCCTATCGCCAACACCTGCCATTGAACGAAGTACAGTGTATTCAGGCAGTGTCTCTGCAAGGGTTCTCATCTGGAGAATGATTGCATCGGCAGCCTTTTGTGATTCACAAACTAGGTCAACACACTGGTCTTGAGCATCTAGAGTGAATTCATTTTCGCCACGTGTAGTGATGCTTGTTATGGCAGCTTCATATATAACCAGACCATATCCATATGCACGAGTGTTACGCGATTTTTTTGCAAGCTTGTTATAACTATCAAGAAATCTTGTTTTCCCCATCTTTTTGATGCGGTCATAAGACTTAAAACGTTTGATAAAAAGCATTGTTAGGCTAGTGTCAGGATCTCTGGTAGTTAATGATAAGATTTTAGTAATACCAGGCATGGTTTCGTCTAGAAGATTAATTAGAAATACCTTATTAATTGTGAGCGTTCCCATACGCTGGTTGTACTGCCTAGAAAGGAAACGAAGATCTTCATACTTCTGATCCATAGGAGTATGCGGAATAAGCGTATATCCTTTTTCTAAAGCATACTTAGCTATTCGAAGAGCATCTTTCTTATCAGTTTTTGCTTTTCGAAGTTCTAAATCGCCGTATTTTTTCATTTGATAAGCATTGATAAGACATACAGGCAAATCAGCTTCTTCAAAGGCTTTTAATACGGGATAATGATAATGACCGGTATTTTCCATTAGTATTGTTACCGGTTGATTTTGTTCTTTGATGTAAGTAATCAAAGAAGACATTTCAGGCTGATTGTGATGAAACTCAAATGGTTTTGTGTGTACAGAACCATCTTGGTTTAAGATAGCGACAGCACTTTTAGACTTTGAAATGTCGATACCGACAGCAAGCATTTGCATCCCTTCTTTCTGTTTTAATATGCGGCTATCCAGCTCTTTCCAAGGTACGCACATATTCAATCGTTAAACGGGAGCGATATCCCAACTTGCTGAATCGAGCACTAAACGATGGAGGCTGGCTGACACATTTGTTACCGGGCGTGATGTCCCAATTTTAGATTTCGTCAGACCGATACCTTCATCATAAAAGAAAAGAGCAAGGCCAGATAGACCTTACTCTTACATTATGAATCTTAATTTAATGTGGAGGTATCTTACATGAAGAAACTAAGTAGAGATATTGTAATTGCTGTTATTGTGATGGCTATTATTAGTATTGTCTTTTGGAACATAGGGTGGTTTTCTTCTTGGAAAGAAGTTGCCTTTTTGTATGCTATTTTAGCAATAGTGATTGTCATAAGCATCATTATTGACGCAATAAAAAAGAAGTTCAGAAAAAAGAAGTGAGATAAATTCCAGTTTCGTACTATATAAGTGTAGATGTTAATGAAACATCTGCACTTATTTTTT
>JAKSSE010000010.1 GCA_024403255.1 Lachnospiraceae bacterium | reverse complement strand
AGTCTTCACATATTAAAGTTAGTAAGGTGTTCTCTGAAAAAGCAGTAAATGATGCCTATGAGATTCCGAGAGATATAATCCTACATCCAGAAAAATGGGCTGATGCAGAGGATGTTGAGCTTCTGGCGTCGGCTTCTTATCGGGATTTGTATAATACCGACCCTATGATTATCGAGTTAATGAATATTCTTGATTCCAATTGTAATACAGACATTGGAAGAAGATATGGATTTTCCAGAATTGCTTCAACTGCACAGTTTGAAGAGAAGGTGCCTGTTTATACTCAGGATGAGTATCAGTCATTTATAAAGCTTACAACAAGAATAGGTGAATCAAAAATATTTGTTAACGAGCCTGTTAGTCAGTATTCTTTTTTGCCATCAGAGACAATTGGGCAGGAGAATATTTTATTCCCGCATACAGCTAAAAGCTCTGAAAAATACGGAGAAACTCTTGATAAGATGATAGGAGATAGCAGAGTGTTCTTCCTGTTTGAGAGTCTTCCAAAGGTTGTCAGATACAATGACAATACAAAGATGAATTCTGTATATGGTATAGCCTTATCTGAATATAGAAAGTTATTAAATAATAAGAGCATTAATACTAACTGTAAGGAAGATGTTCTTTTCCCAGAGGCTGTTCAGGATACAATGGCAACAAGAGTTATTTATGGTCTTTTTGATAGTGAATTAGAGACTATAATAGCACCATCTGTCTGGCATGTGGTTAATCTGTTCAAAGATATAAAGAAATTATTTGATGAGAAGAGCATTGAATGCTCATCTGTATATCAGACTCTTGCAGTAGATAAAGAGAGAGCAGATGCCCTTAGAGAAATATTTGCAGGCGAATTTGACTATGGAATTATAAAAAAAATCTGGCCTAAGTTAAATAAAATATATGCTCCAATGGGTGGTACCGAGGAAGTGTATTTAGATGAAATTAAGAGATATGTAGATTTATCTATGATTTCAGGTGGATATCTCATAGATAATATTGGAATTATCGGTATCCCTTGTGAAGAAGGCAATGGATATTATGAACTTAACAGAAAGAGCGGATATTACGAATTTGGCGATTTATCTTCAGATAAAGTTGTTTCAATAAAGAATGTAGAAGAAGGATATAGCTATGAACTTATTGCGACAACATACAATGGATTAATAAGATTCAGGACAGGTCTTGCTATTAAAGTAATTTCAAATACTAAGGACAGACTTGTATTTATGAGAGATTACAATATTAACAAGAATCTTGTAATTGATGCAGAAGGTAAGAAGATTACCATTACAGAGCGAGATGTATATGAGAATATTAAATATCTTGGGAAAACATTTGGTTTCTTATTTAATGATTTCTCTTACTTTGATATGTCCATTAAAACAGGCGATAATAAACCATGCGTAACAATCGTAATTGAAACAGGTGAAAGTCTGGATGATTCTACTATAGAGAGAATGTCAACTGCATCAAAAGAAGTATTTTGTGAAAAATACGATGTTTTAAATAAGGATTCAGTTGAGGTAAAGGTTGTGCTGGGTGAGAGTGAGAGTCATCTGTTATTTAGAGATACGGCTAGATATTATGATGATCTTATTCAGGATCAGATAAAGCCTATGAGACTTCTTAGAAGTGCAAAGGACATAGCATTTTTCATAAGATAACTAAAAAGAAGAGTATACGCTTTGGGAAATACTTGGATAAAGTGGTGATTGTTTTTACAACAAAAATAGACGGTTTTGTGTTAAAATGTTTATAACTTTGCGGAGTTTATAACGAAGGGGGATTATAAATGCAGACACTTGAAAACACTAAAACTGTTTATGATCTTGTTACAACTGCAGGTAAAGAGTACGGCGAAAAGATTTTTTTGAAGTACGAAGATAACGATGTAGTAACAGCTGTTACCTACAGTCAGTTTGTTAGAGAATCCATGGGTATTGCGGCGTGGATTGAAGAACAAAATATAATCTCAGGCCGTAAAATACATGTAGCCCTTTTGGGAAGTTCATCACATAGATATTTAAATGCCCTTATAGGCGTTCTTATGAATGGCAATGTTGCTATTCCTCTTGATCCACAGCTTGATGCTGAAAAACTAGCAGATAATCTTACAAGAGCAGAAGTTGATCTGCTTATATATGATTGGGAATTCCATGATTTAATAAAAGAAACACTTGTTAATATGGACCATCTTGTAAGATGCGTATGTTTCCAAAGCCATGATAAGAAGCTGTCTTTTAGACAGATTAGAGAGGAATACATGGGCAAAGTGGTAAAGCCTAATGTTACACCTGAGGACTTAGGTGTAATTATATTTACCTCTGGAACTACAGGCCGCGGAAAAGGCGTTATGCTTTCTCAGGGCAATATAATAGATAATGTATTTTGTACAGATGTAGATAAGAGTGAGTACGTATATTTAAGTGTTCTTCCAATACATCATGTTTTCTGTTTCAATACGGATATGCTTTATGCATTCAGATTTGGTTATTTATTGTGTCTAAATCAGGATATTAAAAAGCTTATTCCGCATCTTGTTCTTTTCAAACCAACCAATCTTAATATGGTTCCGCAGATGGCAAGGCTTCTTATAAACAGACTTAATATAGTCAGAAGTCAGAACCCAAAAATGTCGCTTGAAGAGTGTAAAGCTCAGGTGTTTGGATCAAAGCTTCGCATGATTGACTGCGGTGGTGGATATTTGCCACCAGAACTTGCTAAAGCATATATGGATATCGGAATTTCTGTAGGCCAGGGTTATGGTCTTTCAGAAGTTTCGCCTAAAGTTACATATGCTGACCACAATAGACCAGAGAAGATAGCAAGCGTTGGCCGAATTGTTTTAAGATGTGAAGTTAAAATTATTGATGGAGAAATATGCGTTAAGAGTCCATCAGTTATGCAGGGGTACTATAAGGACCCTGAAGAGACTGCAAAGGTTATAGATAGTGAGGGATATTTCCACACAGGAGACCTTGGATATGTTGATGATGAGAATTACCTTTTCTTTACCGGAAGAAAGAAAAATCTCATTGTACTTTCTAATGGAGAAAATGTTGCTCCTGAAGAAATTGAAAATGCTTTTGCAAACGAGAGCCTTGTTGAGGATGTATTGGTTTATGATGACGATGATACACTCGCATGTGCTATCTACCCTAACTTTAATATAGCAGGAAAGCAGGGAATAGAGGATGTAGATGAGGCTGTATTTGCTGTAGTTGCAAAAGTAAATGAGTCACTACCATCATTTAAGCGTATTCAGAAGACTCTTGTTAAGAAGACTCCTTTTGCAAAGACTACATCGAAGAAAATCATAAGACAGAAATTCTTTGATGAACTTAAGAATATAAAGGACACCGCAAATACAGTAAGAAAGCCTGAAAATGATTTCCAGAGAAAGATTTACGATGTTGTTTCGTCAAATCTTGGTCACACAAACTTTGGAATAGATACAGACTTATATGCCTGCGGACTTGATTCGATGGGAAGTGTTATGCTTCTTACAGATCTTCATGAAGAGCTTGGATTTGTTATTTCTCTTAAGGAGTTAATGGAAAATCCTACTGTTCTTAAACTTGAAGAATACTATAACGAGTCAAGTGATAAGCCAAAGACAGATTATACAAAAAGAGAAATATATCCACTTACAACTCTTCAGACTTATTTTGCCTATGTGTTACGTGGCAACACTACGGGAAATCTGCCGTTCTTATATAAGCTTTCAAAGAAGGTTGATCTTGATAAGCTAAAGGCAGCAGTGGAGGGACTGTTTGAAATTCATCCAGAGCTTAAAGCTACCATCAAGCTTACAGAAAAAGGCTATGTATGGGTGAGGGATGATGAAAGAAAGATAGATATCCCTATTATAGAAGTTACAAAGAGTAAGTGGACTAAGGTTAAAAAAGAATTAATTCAGCCATTTATGTTTAATTCAGGTGAGGGTATTTACCACATTGGAATCTACAAAGTAGAGGGTGGTAGTAATTATCTTTTCCTTGATATTGCTCACATTATGGGTGATGGTATCAGTATGGGTATTGTGTTCCAGGATATAAATGATATTTATGCTGGCAATACACCAAAGAAGAGTGACTATAACTACTATGAGTTCATCCTTGATGAAATTGCAAGAAAATCTGACGAAGAGCTTCGCAAGAAGGACGAAGATTACTTTATTGATTTAATAGGTGACTACAAGATTAGAAAGAGTATTCTTGTAAGACATGACTCATGTGATCTTTCAAAGGGCAAATATAAGGCCTTAAAAGATGATTTTTCATTATTGAATAAGACTCAGGTTGAAAACTTCTGTAAGAAAATGGGTGTGTCTGAAAATGTTCTTTTCCTTACAGCATTTAACCTTTGTATATCACTGTTTTCTAATGAGAAGGATGTTCTTTCAACATCTATTCACAGTGGCCGAGTAGACAGTAGGTGGAACAGAATTACAGGACCATTATTTACTACATATATCTTTAGATATAAGGAACTTCCTAATGAGAAGAAGCTTGATTTACTTAAGAGAAATGCTAATCAGGTCTTAACAACAATGGAGGATCATCTTTCAACGCTTCATGCGGATGAAATGTTCTTCCAGTATCAGGGAGATATCCTGGATCTTGAAAAGCTGGGCGGTGAAAAGACTGAAAGAACAAGGCTCTCTCTTGAGTCTTTACCATTCCATTTACAGGTGTTTACCAACAGAAAGACTCACTACTATGAGCTTCGTTACTGGGAAAACAGATTTGATGTTAAGCAGCTTGAAGTATTTATGGAGTGCTTCGAAAATGTAGTTGCTGCACTTATGGAAGATGGTTATGTTCGTGACGTTAAAAAAGCTATTCCAGAAAAGCTTTTCCCTAAGCATTTAACTGTTAGTGCTAAAAATTTAAGAACAGCAGTTGGAAAAGATATCGTTCCTGATATTGATGATAAGCAGGAAATAAGACTTTATGTTCTTGATGCTCAGTATAACAAGCTTCCATTTGGAGGCTGGGGTGATATGTATATTGCAGACATTGTACCGCTTAAGTACGATGATGTAATAGAAAGCCCATACAAGGCTGGAAGACTTTATAAACTTGGATATACTGGACGAATTTTGCCAGATGGAAAAGTAGATATTCTTGAAACAAATGGTAGATCAGTTATGATTGAAGGGCTTGCCTCAAGAACATTCCCAGATCTTTATAAGATGGAAGAACTCCTAAAAGAGTATGATGGCGTAGAAGGTGCAGAGTGCTATGTGTCATACCAAAGAGGAAACAAGTATGTGCTTTGTGCTAATATTACAGGAACAACGCCATCAGTAGAAGACATTAAAGAGTACATGGAGTCAAAGAAGCATCCAGAACTTGTTCCAGGTATTGTGCTTGAAAATAAAGCAGAAGATGTAGAAATAAACACCTATGAGCAGGTAGTTGAGTTCATGAGAAATGCGTACAGCTACTCGGGTGTTAATTTTGGTATTGACCATTTGGCAATACAGTTTAATATTGTTGGTAAGGGAGAGGGTGCATTCTATCTTGAAATTAAAGATGGTCGCCTTCATGTTGAACCTTATGAGTATTATGATAGAGATGCTCTTATCACTACAAGTGCAGAGGTGCTTAAGAGAATAGCTGATGGAAAAATAGATGCATATTCAGCATTTCTGGCTGGTGATATTCAGATTGAAGGAAACCTTAGAAAGGAACTTTTGGTTAAGGTTTTAAAACAGTAAGATGTCAGTAGAAAATATAACTATTGAAAGCAAAGAAATAGTTAAGGTTGTAAAATTTGTAAAAAGTCTTTCAAAGACTATGGTTTTTGATTCTGAAATTGAATCAAGAGACTGGGTAAAGGGACGAAAAAGAAATAACTTCCTTTATTCTTTGCTCCCGGCTCAAAAAGGAGTAAAGCAGGAAAAAATAAAAATTGGTGAGACAAAGGTTTTAAAATCCACTTGTGAGAACCCGGATGATGAAAATGTCATTTTATATATTCACGGTGGGGGCTTTGTTTCAGGAAGTGCTATTGCAAATAAAAGCTTTAGTTCAACTCTTGCAAAGCAGTCTGGATACAGAGTTTTTGCTCCAGATTATTCGCTTTCGCCTGAAAATAAATTTCCAAAGGGATTTGAAGACTGTTGCGAGGTGTTTGACTGGATAGTGGAAAATTATCCTCAGGCTAAAATTTCTCTGATAGGAGAGAGCGCAGGGGGAAATTTATCGCTTGCAGTAGCATTAAAGTATAAGGATACTGGAAAAGTTAGAAGCGTTTCAGTACACAGTCCAACTGTGGATTTTTCTGGATCGGTTGATCGTTCTGTTAATGAAAAAAAGGATTTTATCGTGCTTCCAGGAAGTACAGAGCCTTTACTTAGAATGTATGTTGGTGATGGTGATGCGAAAAATCCTTTTGTTTCACCTATACTTGGGGATTATTCAAATTTTCCACCGGTGTTTATTACTTGTGACGAGAACGAAACACTTTATGCTGATTCGTTAACACTTTATAAAAAATGCGAAGAGGCAAATGTCAAAGTTCACATGATAGTTGCAAGTGGTGCATTTCATGCTTTTGGAATTTCAGGAAATAGTGCACCGGAGACAGCAAAAGTTCTAAAAAAGAACATTGAATTTATGCAGCAGGCTTAATAGAGGAATTATGCAGACAGAGAATTTCAGAAAATTTTTAGGACATAAGATTCGCAGAGTATTGATTGCTATATTCTGCGTATTTGTCGTTGTATGCACAGCGTTTGTTATGTTTCATAGTTATGTCCCAAGCAAAAATAATCTTGAAGCATTAAGCAGTGTATGCATGGATATCATATGTATCATTATTCTGATTATACTTATAGGCAGCTTTGTCTTTGATAATTATGGTTTATACCACACGACAAGACTTTTCGCGGGTTTGCTTGTGGCAACTACCTGGGCTGTTTTTCTTGATTTTTTGAACTGGGCTTTTGATGGTTCGCTTGCAGTAGGTCAGTTTAATTTCTGGTTTACGGCGGGATCTTTGTGTATGGGAGCTATACTTGCCGGTATTTTTTCACTGTACCTGTATAGCTACATGGAAGAAACTCATAGACTTAGCAAAATGCGTATGAGTGCACTGATTTGTGCTGGAATAAACGTGGTTTCTTTTGTGATTACTTTTGTTCTTGCAGTCACTGGTACGGCATTTACTTTTGTTGATGGACATTATCAGATTGGAGCACTTTACGATATTGTCACAATTATTCCAGTGCTTACTCTTATTTACCTTACCGGCTTTGTAATTAGATATACCAAAAAAGTTGGACTGCATGATGTTTTCGCTGCGGCAGGATATATCTTTTTCATGATTTTTGGAGCTCTTGTTGAAGCGACATATAGCATAGGAACAACGTATGTTTCGGTTGCAATTGCTGATGTATTCATTTTTGTAATGCTGCAAAATGAGATTATCACTCAGGAAAAGAGAAATGTTCAGAAGTGGATGAAACAGTCAAACACTGATGAACTTACTGGATTTTTGAATAGACATGCTTATGAAGCTGAAATGCGGAAATTTGTAGAAGATGATCCATCAGATGATTTTGTGTATGTTTCTATGGATGTCAATGGTCTTAAGACTGTAAACGACAGTTTTGGCCATAATGCAGGAGATGAGCTTCTTGTTGGAGCCTCTGAATGTATGAAAAAATGCTTTGGAGAGTATGGTAAGATTTACCGAATTGGCGGAGATGAATTTATCGCTTTGATTTATGCCGATGCTAAGACTCTTAAAAAAATAAAAACAGATATTGAAGAGGCTACGGCAAACTGGCATGGAAAACTGGTTGATCATCTTGCGGTTTCATGTGGTTATGTCACAAGAGAAGAAAAGAAAGAGCTGACAGTTAAGCAGATGGCTGTTGTAGCTGACAGAAGAATGTATGATGCCAAGGCTAAATATTATAAGAGCCAGGGTGTTGATAGAAGAAAAAAATAGGGATAATTAATTAGATTTATTTAAACAGTCGACCATATAGGTCGACTGTTTTTTTGTTGTGGATTGTGCACAAAAACAAAAAAACAAAACATACAATTATTACAAATTTTAAACAAGGGCTTGACTGGTAACGGTTCCGGAGATATTATTATTACAAGTTCCGGAACCGTTACCGATAACGGTTTCAGGAGACTGAAATTGTATTTAAACAAGAGATTAAAAAAGGAGAAAAGAAATGAAAAAGAAAGTACTTAGCGCTCTTCTTTCAGTAGCAATGGTTTCTTCATTACTCATTGGATGTGGAGCAAGTGAGGAAACTACATCAGCAGCACCTGCAGATGATGCTAATGCAGAGGAGACAGAAGCAGTAGATGCAGATGTAGAATTCGAAGCAGGTGAAGGTCAGGTTTACTACTTAAACTTCAAGCCAGAGCAGGATGAGCAGTGGAAAGCACTTGCAGCAAGCTATACTGAGCAGACTGGTGTTCCTGTAACTGTAGTTACCGCAGCATCTGGTACTTATGAGGAGACTCTTGCAGCAGAAATCTCAAAGGACGAAGCTCCTACACTTTTCCAGGTAAATGGTCCTGTAGGTCTTGCTAACTGGGCAGATTACTGCTATGACCTTACTGGTTCAGACATCGTTTCAAACTTAACTTCAGACGCATTCGCTCTTAAGAACGGCGACGAGATCTCAGGTGTTGCATATGTTATCGAGTCATACGGTATCATTACCAACGTTGAGCTTCTTGAGAAGGCTGGTTACACTGTTGGTGACATTCAGTCATTTGCAGACCTTAAGAAGGTTGCTGAGGACATCACTGCTCGTAAGGATGAGCTTGGATTCGCAGCATTTACTTCAACTGGTATGGACGGTTCTTCAGACTGGAGATTCAAGACTCACCTTGCAAACCTTCCAATCTACTTCGAGTATCAGGCAGATGGTATCTCAGATACTCAGGCTATTAAGGGAACCTATCTTGATAACTATAAGCAGATCTTTGATCTTTACATCAACAACTCAACCTGTGATCCTAAGGAGCTTGCTTCTAAGACTGGCGATGATGCAGAGAACGAGTTCGCTGAGGGTAAGGCAGTATTCTTCCAGAATGGTTCTTGGGAGTATGGTAACCTTACTGGCAAGGGTATGACTGATGAGCAGCTTTACATGATTCCTATCTATGTAGGTGAAGGCGAAGAGTCTATGCAGGGTCTTTGCACTGGTACTGAGAACTACTGGTGTGTAAACAACGAAGCATCTGATGAAGATATCGCTTCTACTCTTGCATTCATCAACTGGTGTGTATCTTCTGACGAAGGAACTCAGGCAATGTCTGACATGGGATTCACCATTCCTTTCAAGGATGCAAAGCTTGCAGCTAACGTATTCATTTCACAGGATGCAGCTTACACTGCAGCTGGAAAGAACCCAGTTTCTTGGAACTTCACTACCATGCCTTCAGAGGAGTGGAAGAATGGTGTAGGTTCTGCACTTACCGCTTATGCAGCAGGTACTGGCGACTGGGATGCAGTAGTATCAGCATTCGTTGATGGCTGGGCTTCAGAAAAAGCACTTGCACAGTAATAAAAGAAAAATGATATAATAGAAGGGCGGTTCGTCCGCCCTTCATTAAAAAAGAAGGTCGCAGAAAGTTTAAATTGTGACAAAAATCAGGAGAAAGAGACATGGAAAAAGCGGTTAAACAATATTGGCCAATTTTTGTTTTGCCAACTGTTGCAGCATTCATAATTGGGTTTATTTATCCATTCATACAGGGTGTTTACTTATCATTCTGTCAGTTTTCTACAATTAAAAAGGCAAAGTTTGTCGGTCTAAAAAATTATCAATACGCTTTGACTGATGAATCCTTTTTTCACGCATTTGGCTACACATTGGCATTTGCTGTAGTATCAGTAATACTTATAAATGTAATTGCGTTTTTAATAGCACTTGCCCTTACATCCAAAATTAAGGGGGCAAATATTTATAGAACAGTATTCTTTATGCCAAACCTTATCGGTGGTATTGTTCTTGGATATATTTGGAAAACTTTACTTGACTGTTTCTTATCAATAATCGAACAGCCACTTTTAGCACTCAATGAAAAATGGGGATTTGCAGGACTTGTAATTCTTATGTGCTGGCAGCAAATCGGTTATATGATGATTATTTACATAGCAGGTCTTCAGTCAATTGATAAAGCGTATCTTGAAGCAGCTATGATAGATGGAGCTAATAAAGTACAGACTTTATTTAAGGTTAAAATACCTAATGTTATGAGCTCTATCACAATTTGTTTATTCTTAACTTTGACTAATGGGTTCAAGCTTTTTGATCAGAACTTAGCTCTTACTGGCGGAGAACCAGCACATAGATCAGAGATGCTTGCACTTAATATATATGATACTTTCTATGCTCGTTCAGGAAAACAGTGGAAGGGCTATGGACAGGCAAAAGCAGTAGTATTTTGCATTCTCGTAATTGCAATTTCGCTTATTCAGCTTCGTGCAACTAAATCAAAGGAGGTACAGGCATAATGGAAGAGAAAGTAAAACAGACACCAGGAAAAATCGTCCTTTCAATCATTATGGGTATAATCTCCGTTGCATGGCTTTACCCAATATTTATGATATTGATCAACTCACTTAAGACAGAAAGATCAATTTCGACATCAACAATTTTTAAGCTTCCAACAGCTGAATCATTTAACGGAATAAAGAACTTTGCAGAAGCACTTACATCACAAGGCTTTGCGCAGGCATTTGGATACAGCCTTGTAATTACAGTTACTTCATTGGTGCTTATTCTTATCTGCTGCAGTATGTGTGCATGGTATATTACAAGAGTAGATTCAATTTTATCAAAGGTTGTATATTATTTATTTGTTTTTTCAATGGTAGTACCATTCCAGATGCTTATGTTTACTTTGTCATCAACAGCTGACAGATTAAACCTTGATACACCGTTTAAAATATGTATTATATACCTTGGTTTTGGTGCAGGGCTCGCAGTATTCATGTTTACTGGTTTTATGAAAACTATCCCAGTTGAACTTGAAGAAGCAGCAATGATTGATGGATGTGATCCACTTATGACATTCTTTAGAATTGATCTTCCAGTTCTTAAGCCAACAATCATTTCGGTGGCAATCCTTGAGGCAATGTGGTTATGGAATGATTACCTTCTTCCATACCTTGTTCTCGATAGAAAGAAATACACCACAATTCCTATTCTTATTCAGTACTTCAAAGGAAGTTACGGTAGCGTACAGATGGGACCTATGATGGCATGTATTCTTATGACAATTTTACCTGTAATAATTCTTTACCTTGCAGCTCAGAAGTACATCATAGAAGGTGTTGTTGCCGGAGCAGTAAAGGGCTAATTGATTGGAGATTAAGATGAGAAGTTCTGGAATTTTACTTCCTGTAGCGTCTTTGCCTGGAAAATATGGTATTGGTTCATTTTCGAAAGAAGCATATAAGTTTGTAGATGATTTAAAAGAGGCAGGACAAAATTACTGGCAGATTTTGCCATTGGGTCCTACAGGATATGGTGATTCCCCTTATCAGTCATTTTCAACTTTTGCCGGCAATCCTTATTTCATAGATCTGGATACCCTTATTGAGGAAGGGCTTTTAAAAGAGTCTGAAGTAAATAGTTATGACTGGGGAAGCAATAAGTCCTATATCGACTATGAGAAAATCTGGCTTTCAAGATTTAAAGTTTTAAAAATTGCATTTGAAAGATTTGATGCTGATGATAAAGAGTATAGAGCTTTTACGGAAGATAATTCTTTCTGGCTTGATGATTATGCTCTTTACATGGCTGTTAAGAATTCCTTTGGCGGAGTATCCTTCATCGAATGGGATGAGGATATAAGAAAAAGAGATTCAAAGGCAATAGAAAAGTATAAAGAAGAACTCAAAGAAGAAATAGAGTTCTATAAATTTCAGCAGTTTAAATTTAACGAGCAGTGGAATAAGCTTAAAGCATATGCAAATAAAAATGGCATAAAGATTATAGGCGATATTCCTATATATGTAGCTTTTGATAGTGCTGATACATGGGCAAATCCAGAGCTTTTTCAGTTTGATGAAGAAGGACTTCCTACTGGTGTTGCCGGATGTCCACCAGATGCTTTTTCTGCAACTGGTCAGTTATGGGGTAATCCTTTATATCGATGGGATTACCATAAAAAGACTGATTATGAGTGGTGGATTAAGAGAATTAAAAACTGTTATAAACTCTATGATGTTGTAAGAATTGATCATTTTAGAGGTTTTGATGAATACTATAATATTCCTTATGGTGATTCAACTGCTGAATTTGGAAAGTGGGAAAAAGGTCCAGGAATTGAATTATTCAAGGCTATAAAAAAAGAACTCGGCGAAATTGACATTATTGCTGAAGACTTGGGATTTCTTACAGAATCTGTGCTTGAACTTGTCAAAGAGACTGGATATCCAGGAATGAAGGTTCTTGAGTTTGCATTTGATTCAAGAGAAGAGAGCGACTACCTTCCACACAACTATACAAATAACAGTGTTGTTTATACTGGAACTCATGACAACAATACCTTAAAGGGATGGTTTAATGAGCTGACAAAAGAAGACAAGGCTTTTGTTTTTAAGTATCTTGATAAAAAGAAACTTAAGAAAAAGACGCTTCACTGGGATTTTATACGTTTAGCTATGGGCTCAGTAGCAAATCTTTGTGTTATTCCAGTACAGGATTACCTTGGGTTAGGGGCAGAGGCAAGAATTAATACTCCATCAACACTTGGTAATAACTGGAAGTGGAGAATGTCGGAAGGCGCTTTATCAAAAGAACTTTTAGACAGAATATACAAAATAACAAAATTGTATTCTAGATTATAATTTTTACGACACGGAAGACAAATGGAACAAATTACAATCAAGGATATTGCGAGAATGTGCGGCTGTGGAGTATCCACAGTCTCTCGCGCGTTAAACAATCATCCGGATATCAATGAAGAAACTAGAAAGAAAATAATGAAAGTTGTAAGGGAACATGATTTTGTCCCTAACAACAGTGCAAGAAACCTAAAGATATCTGATTCTAAAACGATAGCAGTTCTAATCAAAGGTATTTCAAACCCATTTTTCATGAAAATGGTAAAGGTTATGGAATATGAGTGTCATAAGCTTAAATATTCCCTTATCATTCAGCATGTTGAGTTTGATCAGGATGAGGTCGATGTCGCAATAGAACTGGAAAAAGAAAAGAGATTAAAAGGTATAATTTTTCTTGGTGGTTATTTTAATCATACAAAAGAAAAACTCGACAAGCTTTCGGTTCCGTTTATCTTAAGTACTGTTAATATGACAGAACGATACAGTGAAAACTATTCATCTGTTGCCGTAGATGATGAAAAAGAAAGTTATAAAATCGTAGATTATTTATGCAAACTTGGTCATAAAAAAATTCTGCTTATATCTGCTGCTCCCGAGGATGAGAGTATTGGAAAACTTAGAAAAGATGGATATATAAAGGCTTTATTAGACAATGGGATAGATGTTTTGGATGAACTTATTGTTCCTATGGATAGTAAAGAAGAGGCTTATTCTATGGAAGCTGGGTATGCGACCATGAAATCAGTTCTTGATAAAGCTGTTGAGTTTAGTGCAGTTTTTGCAATCTCGGATGTGGTATCAATCGGTGCAAGTAGAGCACTAGTGGATGCAGGCAAGCGAATTCCAGAGGATGTCTCTATAGTCGGTTTTGATGGAATTGATGCGGTAAGATTTTATTCGCCTAGAATTACCACAATAAAACAGCCGTTTGAAGAGATGGCGACGGCATCTATAAAACTCTTGTTTGAGTATATCGATGGATCGGAGAATATAGAGAAAACTCAGCAGACTCTTTTTGAGGGAGAACTCATACTAGGAGAGTCTACAGCAGAGTATAAAGGATAATGAAAAGTCGTACGGTTGTACGACTTTTTTATTTGAAAGTAAAGTGAGGATAGGCTATCATTAAACATTATTAATATATTTTGGAAGAGTCTTGATAACAGAACAAGAACAAATACTAAGCTCGCAATTATTTGCGTGCTTGTTTTGTTCTTGGAAAAGCTTTTGCCTGTAGAATATAACTAAAGCATTATGGAAAAAACTCAATTAATCGAATTAAAAAGAATACTGATTAAGAATAAAATCGCATTTTTTTCGATTATGATTTTCGTTACCCTTGGGGTAATGCTTTTTTTAGGTATTTCTTGGACTTCAAAAGGAATTACCTCGGGAATGAACGATTATATCGAAAGGCAAAAACTGCATGATTTGGAACTTATTTATCCATTTGGCCTTGATGATGAAGCACTCTGGGTAATTAATGAAATTGATGATGTGGATGAAGCCGTAGGCTCATATATTACCTACAAAAAAATAGAATTAGATGGAAATGTATACCAGGCTATGGTGTCTTCTATTACGGATGAGATGAATCTTTTAGAGCTAAAAGAGGGCTTACTTCCGGCAGATGATAAAGAGGTAGCGATAGATATATTTTTTGCAAAAAAACATAACATAAATATTGGTGATACCATTTCTTTTGTGATAGATGATGACGCTGATTTGCTTTTGAATGACAGCTTTAAAATATCGGGTTTTGTCATTGATCCTGCTGATGCTTGTACTGATGAAGCTGCAAACGGCGCTGCATTAACAAATGGCATGCAGATAAATTCAAGGATGTTTGTAAAAGAAGGTGCTTTTGATAGTGAGCAGCTTTTAGGATATCCATTGGTACACATTAGATCTAATTCTTTAAGAGGTCTTATTTATAATTCCCCAGAATATATGTCAAAGCGTGATGCACTAAAGGACATAGTAAAAGATACGGTCGTAGACTATTTGGGAGAGCATCGCGATGAGCAGCTTGATGAAATGAATAAGAAGCTTGATGCTGCAAAAAAGGAAATAGATGAAAATGAGAAGCTTTTATCTGATGCAAAAAAAGAACTTGATGATGCTATAAAAAAGATTACTGACGGAGAAAACGAGCTTTCTGAGGGTGAAAAGGATATTGAAGATGCAAAAAGAACAATTGCTGAAAAAGAGCAAGAGCTAATAGATGCCAGAAAGAAACTTGAGGACGCTCAAAAAACATATGCAGAAGAAGATAAAAAATGGCATGAAAGTAATGAGTATTTAAAAATAAAAAAGAAAGAGCTTGAAGCTGGCTGGATAGAGTATGAAGCAAAACTTGAGGAATACGAAAGCGCTAAAAGCGAATTAAAAGCTGGAGAAGCAAAACTTGGTCAAGCTATAAATGAGTGGAACGAAGGCAAAAGAAAAAATGATGAGGCCAAGGTGGATGTTGATGTAGCTGCGGCAGCAATAAGTAATATTGAAGGCCCTTTGAATACGCTTATTACGGATCTTGGAAGCTTGGCGGCAGATTCTATTATAAGCCAAATAGAAGGCGGTTCATTTGATCCTGCAACTGGATTGGCGCCTATATGGGCTGACCTTGATGATGATAAAGCCATCTTAAGCGACATATCTACGCTTTCTTCAATTTGTAAAAAATACGATGGCGATATGGGAGACTTTTCTCAAATCGCACAGCTGCTCGACGCATGGGAAGCTTGCATTAAGATTCGTGAAAAAGGAACATGTACCAAAGCGGATTTGCTAGAGCTTGTCGATGATCTATCAGGTATAAAAGGTGTTGGACTAACGAATCTTGATTCATTTGATATCGATCATATCAAGGAAGTAATTGCTGAAAACGATGAGAAACTTGCAGCTGCAAGTATTGAGATAGAAAAAGGAAAAAAAGAAATTGAGCATGGGCGCGAGAAATTAGCTGCTGCTAAATATGAATTAAAGCAGGCATATAATATGCTGATGAGGGCTGAGGAAGAAATAAATGAAGCAGAGGAAAAGTTACGTGCAACAAGAACACAATTAAATAATGCTTATTTTGAGATTGAAGATAAAAAGAAGGAACTTTCGGATGGCGAAAGGAAATTAAAGGAATCGAAGGAACTTCTTGAGGGAAAAATAGCTGAATTATTAGATTACAAAAAAGAGCTAGAAGATGCATCAGCTACGCTAGAGAAAAAAAGAAAATCTTATGATGAGGGAGTAATAAAGCTCGAAGAAGGAAAGGCAGATTATGATACTGCCTGCGAGGGAAGGACAGCATACGAGAACTCCTTCAAGGAATATAATTCTTTGGGATTTGTAATTAAAACCCGTTCTCATCAGGTTGCCTTAAACGGAGTTGGCACAATAGGTGAAATAACAGGAAAACTTCGATATAGCTTAGCACTGCTTTTTGTAATAGTAGGAGTGTTTATTTGCTACTCTGTTATGATTCGAATGATTTATCTTCATTTGGTATTCATAGGAACAAAAAAGGCATTGGGCTTTAGCAATAAAGAAATTGCAAGACTTTATCTTTTATATAGTTTCCTTGCGGCTTTTTGCGGTAGTATTTTAGGCGTAATCGGGGCAGTATTTGTTGTAGAAAAAGTATTTCTTAAAAATGTTGCAAATACGTACCCTATAGGTGAGTATAAACTGTATTTTAATCCGTTTAGTGCTTTGGCGGTTACAATTTTGATTGTGGCTGCAATGCTTGGAATTACCTGGTTTTCAATAAAAAATAGTCTTAAGAAAAATGCGATTACGCTTCTTCAAGGGGCCACTGCTACGGGTAGCAAGAAGCATTTCTATGATGAATTTACCTTATACAAAAAATTGCCATTATTTACAAAGACAATAGTAAATAATTTTGTGACAGATAAGAGAAGAGTAATTAGTACGGTTGTTGGAATTACAGGCTGTATGTCTTTAATTATGGCATCGCTTACACTTAGAAATAATGTTTTATTAAGTCTTGATAAGCAGTTTGGAGAGTATTTCCTTTTTGACCGAATAGTCAGGTTTGATGGAGAAGTAACTTCGGCAGAAGACGAAATTGGAAGCGTACTAGATGAAGAAGGCCTTGATAATACCTTGGTTTATTATGGAACCGGTATGATTGATATGCCTGATGGCAGGTCTGTTGTTGCTGATATTGTAGTTCCAGACAATTATGAAGAGTTTTCGAAAATGTTTTATATGGATGTCACATATAATTATGGGGATGGTGATGCATCGCATGGAGTATGGGCATCAGAAGCTTTCTTTAATTATCTAGGTAAAAAGGATGCAAAGGATTTAGTGTTAACTAAGTCAGATGGAAAACAGGCAGATATGCCTGTCAGCGGTATTTTTAACTGTCATCTGGTAAAAGACTGGGTAGTTTTATCTAAAGAAGACTATGAAGGATATTTTGGTGAGCCAATTCAAAATAATGCGTATTTAGCCAATTTTGCAGATGCCGACGAAAAAGAAATTTGGAATAGGCTGTCACAGGTTCCAGGGTATATTCTTACAGATGACTATAAAGTTAATGCAACCTTTACATTTGGTATATTTAAGTCCCTTACATTGGCAATAGTATGCGTGTATATTGTTATGTCTGTTGTGATGTCCGTGCTTGTATTATTGAATCTTTTAACACAATTTGTTGATGAGAAGAAAAAAGAGCTCATCGTTCTTATGATTAGTGGTTATTCCGTTAAAGATTCAAAGAAATACATATACTATGACACTATACTTTTGACAGCAGTTGGTATTTTTATGGGAATAATTATCGGGGCTGTTGTAGGGGAGCTTGCGATTAAGAGTTTCGATAGTCCTATGGTATATTTCCATAGAGGAATAAGTCCTGTGGCAGGACTTATTGGAATATCAGGAACGTCTGTGCTTTCGTACATAATGTCAAAAATAGCATTAGCTAGAATAGATAAATTTAATTTGACTGATTTAAAAGAGTGATGGGGAAATATTTATGAAAAATGATTTGATGAGAATATATTCGGTTATTGGAAATATTCAACGAACCATCAGTAAAACAAATAGCCTGGATGAGGCTTTGGGTGAAGGCCTAAAAACTTTACAAAAAGCTTTTGAATGTGATTACCTTGTTGCCTGGTATGCAAATGACGAGGGGATACTGCGTCCATATTACTGGCTTGGTGATTTGGATTTTTCGGCAAAAAAGCATACAAGTGACGATGGTGTAGTAGGTGAAGTATATAAAACAGGGAAAACGATAAGAGTCTTTGAATACAAAAAGGGAATGCATCCGACTGTTGACGAGGATTTTTCTGACGTTGCGATACAAACCATGATATGTGTTCCTATGAGTGTAGGGACAGATAATGTTGGGTGCATCCAGCTTGTTAATAAGACTGGAAGTAGTTTTTCGGAAGAAGAAGCAGATATTTTTGAAATTTTGGCTAATATGATAGCCATTGCAATTGAAGACAATGATGCTATCGAGGCCAAGTGGAAATATAAAGATATAATTATTTCTGCAAGGGATGTAAAAAAGACATTTAAAAATGGAGATCTTGTCACCAAGGTGTTAAATGGTGTAAATCTTGATGTTTATGAAGGCGAATTTTTAGTTATTTTGGGAGAGTCTGGCTGTGGAAAGTCCACATTCCTCAATATTATTGGAGGAATGGATACACTTACAGAGGGAAGTTTTTCATTTATGGGGCATGATTTATCACATGCTTCGCAGGAGGAACTTACAAAGTATCGAAGAGACAATATAGGGTTTATTTTTCAGAGCTATAATTTGATGCCCAATCTTACGGCGGCACAGAATATAGACCTTATTGCAGAGCTTGTAGAAAAACCACTTGATACAAAAGAGGTTCTGGAACTTGTCGGACTTACTGAAAGGGCAAATAATTATCCTTCGATGATGTCAGGTGGTCAGCAACAACGAGTTTCTATTGCTAGGGCTCTTGTAAAAAATCCAAAGCTTATTTTTGCGGATGAACCGACGGCGGCTCTTGATTATACAACCAGCATTGAGGTTTTATCGGCTCTTGAAAATGTTGTAAATACAGGAACAACGCTTGTTATGGTAACTCATAACGAGGAAATAACAAAAATGGCAGATAGGGTTATCAAACTTAGAGGTGGAAGACTTTATGAAACCATCATCAATAAACACCCTGTTCATGCAACAGATTTAGTATGGTAGAGCCTGGAGAGTAGATAGAAAAAAGCAGCCAGTTGGCTGCTTTTTTCATATAGAGGAAAGAATTAGAAATTGATTATCAGCGATTCTCCGCTGTACCATATATCTTTTTTGGTAACCGCACCATTGCTGTGTACAAAATGTAATTCATACATACATTTAATGGTCATATCTCCATCTGAAGCTGAAATTTCAAGAGCTTTTTCTTTGTCCTTATAGCTGAAAGAAAGAAGACTATATTCTCCATTCTCAAATTCATAACCATCGCCCTTGTCATTGTATAGATTAAAGCTTCCATCATTGCCTTCATAAATCATAATACACTTTGCCGCACCATTATTTTGACCAGTGTATTCAATCCTATCGGACATTGGAATAATTGAACCTGCCCTGACAAAGAGTGGCATTGTTTCGAGTGGAGCATTGGCAATAATAGTTTGTCCACCCTCATAGCATTTGTTAGTTTCAAAATCATACCAGACTGAATTCTCTGGTAAATATACCTTTCTGGTTTCGGCAACGTTATCTATTACCTGACCGTTAGGACCGTAGTACATAGGCTCATAAACTGGAGCTACTAAAAATGCATCGCCAAACATGTACTCATCTTTGCAATTTATAGCTTTGCTATCATCAGCGAAATCAAATACAAAGCTTCTCATCATAATATAAGCTTCTGTATGTGCTTTATAGGCAAGAGAGTATATGTATGGAAGAAGCTTATATCTTAAGTCAATATACTTAAGTATTGTTTCGTAGAATGGGAGAGTAATACCATCCTGATTTATGAAATTCCAAGGCTCTCTTGGAGTGTCAGTTCCGTGTGATCTAAACATTGGAAGGAACGTACCAAACTGAAGCCAGCGAGTATATAGCTCTCTGTATCCAGGATCCAGAACCCCATCGTTAAAATCGCCGTTCCAGAACCACAGTGGATCAGTGCTTTCGTTGTTACAGCCTCTGTTTTCGTACTTGTCCTTTACTGTGAAGAAACCACCAATATCGAGTGTCCAGTAGGGGTTTCCAGAAAGCCCCATTTTCAAACCCTCAACTATCTGCTTTCGGATAGTATCCCATTTGGCTGTGATGTCTCCTGACCATAGGATAGTGCCGTACTTTTGACCTGATGCATATCCGGATCTTGTGAGGTTTACAACTCTCTTTTCAGGGAGAGATTTTCTCCAGTTTTCATATATGCCTTTTGCATGATAAAGGCCATAAGTATTAAGCTGCTCCCATTTCATTGACTTTTTTGAGTCCTCTACGACCAGGCTGCATCTTAATTCTTCGGGACGTTTATTTTGTCCATTCCAATCAGCATCAGAAAATGGCTCAGAGTTATCACACCACAGCGCATCTGTGCCTGATGACATAATTTCATTTTCGCACTGTGTCCAGTAAAGAGATCTAAATTCTTCGTCAAAAGCATTATATACATTTGAATTATCAAGAAGCCCCTTTGCTTCGGTAAAGTCAGCGTAGTTTTTAGAAACTGGACTCATATTTGGCCAGATTGATACCATAAGTTTACCGTTCATATCATGAAGGGTATCAACGGTTCCTTTTAAATCGGGGTATCTGTTTTTATCAAATATTTTTTCGCCCCATAACCCATCGTCCCAGCTGTACCAGTCCTGAACGATGCAATCAATAGGGATGTGCCTTTCTCTGAATTCTTTTAAGGTGGAAACCAGTTCTTCGCCACTTTTGTATCTTTCTTTGCTCTGAACGTATCCATACACCCATCTAGGAAGCATAGAAGCGTAACCTGTCAGCATCTGGAAGCTTTCTATTAGTTCACTTATTTTAGAACCTGAAATAATATAGTAAACAAGGTCTTTGGTGGTATCGATCTCAAATTCGATTTCCCTTCCCTGACTTTTAAAAAGCATATTACTTTCGGTATCAACAAAGATGGCATATCCGCCTGTTGTTATGAGAAAAGGAATAGCGATTCTCATATTTGACTGATATAAATACTCAGTATGATTTCTGTAGTCGAAAATACCATCCTCATACTGTCCAAGACCTAAAAGAAGCTCATCTTCGCCAATCTCAAATTTTAATAGGCCACTGTTAGAAAATCTTTCGAATTTACTTTCTGCATTTTCGATAAAGGTAACCTCACCGTTGGCAGTAAGCTTTGTTCCTATTTTAGGCTCACCATCAATAAAGCAGGTAAATACTTCTTTCTCGTTAAGGGCTGCTGCTTTTTCTTTTAGAAGAACTTTTCCGTTTTTAATAAATTCAATAGAACCTTCAGCTTCCCTGAATATAGATACATCCGGAGACTTAGGTAAAAAGTCTCCGGAAATTAGTTCGCTTTTTTGGGGGTCATTTTTTTCAAATGTATATGAAACACGAACTATATTGTTATTAAGCTGTGAAATGAATCTGTTTATATTTTTCATTTTAACCCTTTACAGCGCCAGTGGTCATACCAGCTACTATATATTTCTGACCAAGTAGATATACGAGAATTACAGGAAGCGATGTAAGTAAAATGTCAGCACAAACAAGGTTCCAATCTTTAAAGTACATACCAAAGAAATTATAAACGGATAATGTCATTGGCCACATATCAGATGAGTTAAGGAAATAAAGTGGTGATACGAACTCGTTCCAGGTATTAAGGAAGGTAAGTACCACAGCTGTTGCAATTGCTGGCTTAAGTAGTGGAAGAATAATTGTAAAGAACAATCTGGTTGGTCCACATCCATCAATGACAGCCGCCTCATCGAGCTCTGTAGGTATTTTTGCAACAAATCCATGTATAAGGAAAGTCATAAATGGAAGCTGCATAGCTGTATAAAGAAGGATAATACCTATTCTTGTATTGTTAAGATGAAGAGCCATCAAAACTTTTGTTAATGCAACATAGTTAATTGGAAGGGCGATTCCCATTACCAAATACATATATAAAAACTTGTTGAGCTTGCTCTGGTTTCTTGACAAAACGTAAGCTGCAAGCGAAGCAAGAAGCACGCATAAGATAACACTGCCAGTAGAGTAAAGTAAGCTGTTCAAAAAAGACTGTGCAAGCTTACCTTTTTCTATTACTACCATATAATTCTGCAGCTGAATTGGGAGATTAGGGAGATGAAGATTCATTTCAGCTGCAGCCTTTTTATCTTTCATTGAGTTGAAAAGAATCAAAAGTAATGGTATTAAACAGATTGCAGAAAATATCCATGCTAAAATGTTTGTTATTATATTCTGAAGTGTCTTTTTGATTTTCATTATTCAACTACCTCATCTTTCGTCATAATATGAATCATGTAGCCGCCAATTATAAGCATGATGACAAACATTACTGATGATAGGGCTGTACCAACAGCGTACTGTCCAGTACCGAATCTCTTAAATACAGCGGTGTAAAGAACTTCAGTAGTTGCTTTTCCAGGACCACCATTTGTAAGAGCATAAACCATATCAAATACTTTAAGACCATAAATGACATTTAATACAGTGGTGGTAGCGATGGTAGGAAGCAGAAGAGGCAAAGTTACATATCTGAATTTTTGCCATCCGTTTGCTCCATCGATTGCAGACGCTTCATAGTAATCAGAGGATATAGATAAAATTCCCGCGATGAGGATTGTCATAATGTAACCAACACCTCTCCAGATATCTACAGCCATTACTGATCCAAATGCAAGTTCAGAAGAAACCAACCATTTTTTTGCTAGCATATCAAGACCTACCGATCTGAACATGTTATTTAATAATCCGTGAACTGGATCAAGGATTGACTTAAATATCATACCAACGATAAGAGTAGATAAAACGTTAGGCATAAACATGATTCCTCTATGTGCATTTAAAAACTTTATCGATTTTGTCATAACAACAGCAAGGATAAGACCGATAAGATTTTTAAGAATAGTGGTAATCAATGTGAACTTAAGTGTGTTTCCGATAATTTTCATATAATTTTCATCAGCAGAAAGCACAGTTTTGAAATTTTTAAGTCCTACAAAGTGAAGTTCGTCTGAATATGAGGACCAGTCCGTAAATGAATACCCGATACCAATAATACTTGGAAGAACAAACAATACGGTGTAGATTATCAACGCGCCTAATGCAAAATAAATCGGATAAGTATTCTTCTTTTGCATGATGTGACCTTTCTTTAAATGAGCCGCCTAAGATACTAGACGGCTCATAAAATGATATTAATTCAAGAGATTTAAGAAATTAGTTCCAAGCTGCGTCAGAAGCTGCTTCTGCCTGCTCTGCTCTAAGCTTGTCGATATCCTGAAGTACTTCGTCAGGAGTCATTTCGCCAAGGAACATTGCTGAAAGGTTAGTACCCATTTCCATCCACTGAGGATTGAAGTACTTAACAGATGCCTGGAATACTGCGATCTTCTCTGGATATCTGTCATAGAAATCCTGAACTACATCGCTGTATGCAGATGGAGCGTTCTTGTATGGAAGCTGATTGAACTTACCAACGTTCTCGGTCATATATGCAAGGCTCTCATCAGATGCCATAAACTCAAGATACTTCTTAGCTGCATCAGCATTCTTAGAACCTGAGTAGATGAATCTTGAAGGACCACAAGGGTTAACATTTAAGTTCTGGTTGTCGCAGAAAGGAATTGCGAAGTAACCAATGTTATCAATATCGAATGAAGGATCAACAGCGTTGATTTCTGTACCAAGACCCTGGTTGTAGAGAGTCATTACATACTCGCCACTTGCCATTGAGGTTGCGGTATCAGAGTAAGCGTTAGACATGTAATTGTCGCCCCAGTAACCCTTGTCAGCCATTTCTTTAAGCTGAGTAAGAAGAGTAGTAAGCTGTGCATTTCCAGCGAAGGTAGCTTCGTTGTTGTTAAGCTTTCCTGGTAAAGAAGCGTCAGCCTTGGTAGCTGCGATAGCGCCCTCTAACCAGCAGGTGTGATGCCAGGTATCTGATACACACTCGTAGATAGGAGTCTTGCCAGCTGCAAGGATTGCATCACAAACTGCAGTAAACTCTGCATAGTTGGTAGGAATGCTAAGTCCGAGTTCATCAAAGATTGCTCTGTTGTATGCTACTGCCCAACAAGCTGAAACGTCCTGAATTGGCTGTCCATAAAGCTTGCCATCTACAGAAAGCTCATAAGCTGCAGCTTCGTCAACGTTACCTGCCCAAGACTCACCGCTTAAGTCTAAAGCGTTTTTCTCTACGTCAAACTGAGAAACGATAGAGAATACTGAACTCTGTCCACAGAAGATGTCTGCGCACTCGCCAGTGTTAAGCTTGGTAAGAAGAAGATTCTCATACTGATCTGAAGGGATAATCTGATAATCAACCTTGATACCAGTTTCTTCGGTAAACTTTTCTCCAAGTTCAAGTTCTGCGTCCTGTACCCAGTCCTGACTTGCCATAAATGTAATAGTTACGTCTTCATCAGAAGCTGATGCTTCGTCAGAAGATGCTGCCTCTTTGGTTTCTGATGTTGATGATGCAGCAGGTGCTGCAGAGCTTCCACATCCTGCAAGTGTTGCTACGGTCATAGCTGCACCGAGGATCATTGCCAATACACGTTTGCTTTTCATTGTGTCTCCTTTTTCCTAGTGTTAAATACAACTTGCGCGATCTTGATCGCGACTTGACAATCGATTGTTGTAAAAATATTATATTTGCAATATGTGTCGTCTTGAATGGACATATTAGGAATGTAACATGTCATTTTTTTACCACAGATTTTGAGAGGAAAATGCGATGAAAATGAAGCCTAGAAGTGTACAATCTACGCTGTTTATCTCGTTTTTTGCAATCCTCTTTATTATCTTTTCTACGTATACTACTTACTATATTTCTTCCGAAAGTAAAAAAATAAAACAGCAGGCTTACGACACGATTAATCAGAATGTTTCAACTATTTCTTCCTACATCGATACGGAAGTAAAATCCCTTGATACGGTCGCACAAAATATTGCTTATTCCAATCTCGTAAAAGAACATTTCTATACATATTTAAATATGAATCCGGATTCTGTGCAGGACAATTATGACAGTATGCAAAATGTCAAAGTTCTCACAGATTTATTGGTATCAATCATAGGACCTAATAGGCCTGTCGATCAGATTTACCTTTATTCTATTGATAAAGGGTGCTTTGGAAGCGGCCTAGATAATACCAGTAGTATGATTTCGGTTACGGATATGGACTGGTACAAGCTTCTTGAGTCATCGGATTATAGTAAAACCATTTTTTGCGATAAGGATCAAAGACTGGAAAAGTATTTTTCCTATGAGGAAGGATCCTATTTTCTTACCTATTGCCTTGGCTTTAACAAGGGACTTTTTAGAAATTCTCAGGGTGTGGTAGAGGTAAAAAAATCTGCATCTGATTTTTTTGAAACTATCAATAGGCTTTCTAATGCTGGATATGATGAACGTATTTCCATTTATGATGCAAATGGCAAGTTAGTATATCCTTTGAATAATCCCGATGAAAATTATGTGAGTTATCGTGCTATTGATAGAGAGAAAGACACAGCACTTGATTTTGATGTGTATCTTTTGTCAAATAATGGTGGGAAGCATGTATTTTACATCACTTCAGACTATACAGGTTTTACTACACTGATTACTGTAGATGATGCAGCCCTAAAAAGACCTATCTACAATTTTATAAAAAATAATAGTTTCATATTTATTATATTTTTGGCGCTAGCCTTCGGACTGTCATATCTTGTATCTAAGATTATCACTGACCCTATTAAGAAAATGTATCTTCAAATTCAGTCTTATGATATGAATACAAATGAAAAGAAGGAGGAAATCGAAAAGGTTAACTCGAATATTATTGAGCTTGATACACTTTATTCAGCATTAATTGATATGCAAAAGAGAAATAAGCTTTCTATGGAAAGAGAAATAGCTCTTCACAATCAGGAAATGCAGTCAAGGATGCTGGCACTTCAGTCACAGATGAACCCACATTTTCTTTATAATTCGCTTGCGACAATACAGTCTATGGCGGATGAGGAAATGAACGAAGAAATTATAAATATGTGTCAGACTATATCTAGGATTCTTCGCTATATTTCATCGGACAAGCAGCTTCTTGTAACTATTGAGGAAGACTTACTGCACGTTAATGATTATTTGGCATGTATGAAGATAAGATACGATGATGACTTGGAATATTCTATAAATATTCCAGAAGAAATGTATCATCTTCTTATACCGAAACTTTGTCTTCAGCTCATAGTTGAAAACTCTATTAAATATGCGACAAAGTCGGTTAGACCGCCTTGGAAAATTAACATTGATGGGTTTGTGACCTCTACATATTGGGAAATTAGCATAACTGACAATGGCCTGGGATTTGATGAAAAAGATATTGAAAATATAAATGAGAAAATAAAGTATATAAATGAAACTTCTCTTTTGCCAAGTCTGGAACTCAACGGAATGGGACTTTTGAATATTTATATGAGATTCAAGACTCTTTATAACGGTAATCATATATTCCGCATTAGCAATCTTGCTTCGGGCGGAGCAAAAGTAACTATAGGTGGCGATATATATAGGGCAGGTGAAGAGCATGAGTAATAAGTTTAATGTGGTGGTTGTAGATGATGAAAAGCTTATTGCAAAAAACATTGCAAAAAACATCGAGAAATTAAGTTCTAATTTTCAGGTGGTTAATATTTTCTCGAATGGACTAGATGCGCTCGACTTTATAAAAGAGAATCCTCCTCATGTTGTTTTTACGGATATCCGTATGCCGCTTATGGATGGGTTAGAACTTGCAAAAGAAATGGCTGATATAAATAGCCCGGCAAAATGTGTGATTTTAACGGGTTATGCTGACTTTAGTTATGCTAAAACCGCAATGCAAAATGGAGTGGTGGATTATCTTTTGAAGCCTGTTAATGCAGAGGAACTTGAAAAGGTATTAAAGCAGCTTGAGGTATCACTTATTGCAGCAAATCCAGATTTTGTTATCGAGGAGGATCAGTCGAAAAGTCCAGAAGAGTTGGTTGAGCTTATAAAAGAATACGTGCACAACCATTATAAAGAGACTATAGATCTAAATGTTTTGGCTGATAATATGGGTTTTTCTCCATCGTATTTAACAAAAATCTTTACTAAATATGAGGAAACTACTCCGTCAAAATACATTAGAAATTATCGTATGAATATAGCAAAGCAAATGTTGTCCTTAGATACAAATCTGGATAAGATTGCAGAAGCGGTGGGATACACGGACCCATTTCATTTTAGTAAGTCATTCAAGCAAACTTTTGGGATGAGCCCGTCAGAATATAGGAAAACGCTAAACTAAGATATATCAATAAACACCCTGTTCATGCAACAGATTTAGTATGGTAGTAATTGGGGAGAAGTATGAAAAAGTATAGAAAACTTTCATTGGTATTATTTGCTGTAGCTGTTGTTTTGTTTGTGATTAATTATTTTGTTTTTCACTATGTGACAGATGATGGCATTGTTTTAATTAAGCAGGAGGAGGCGGGTAAGCCTTTTATTACAATGCTTATAGGTATCTTGGCTACAAATTTTCTTTTTACATCGATTTTTGTTTTGATAAAGGGCAAAATCTATGGGGACTAAAAAGGAAGTTAGAAAGCAGAAGGATATTACTGATAGCCTAAAACATGACAAAAGATACAGACGTTTTGTGAAAGCGGCAGTTCCTATCATTGAAGGGATTTATACAAGAAAGCTGAATCTAACCTATGATCCTTTGCCAAAAATCGACGGCCCATGCCTTTATATGGCTAATCACACAACGGATATGGATCCAGAGATTGTTTTTTTCCCAATAAGAGAGCATGCTTATTGTGTTGCGGCCGAAAATATCCTTCGTAGTGGGTTTTGGGGTAAAGTTCTCACATATTTTGTGAACCCTATTTACATCAATAAAAACGCGATGGACTATAGGGCGATAACAGATGTTTTAAAAGTCATTAAAGCAGGGAAAAAAGTTATTTTATTTCCTGAGGGAAATAGAAGTTTTGATGGGCTTACAGCTCCTGTTGGAGAGTCTACAGCAAAACTTGTACAAAAGGCAAAATGTGATCTTATATTACTTAGAATTGAAGGTGGATTTTTTACGCAGCCCAGGTTTGCTAAAGGTTTGCGTAAAGGAAAAATGCATATTTCTTTTGCTGAACATTTGACAAGTGAAGATGTAAGAGAACTTGATACATCTGAACTTACCTCTTTGATAAATGAAAAGCTGTATGAAAATGCTTATGAAAGACAAAAAGAATGGAAAGTGGATTATAAAGGAAAAAATCTTGCCGAGTACATGGAATCGACATTGTTTCTTTGCCCTTCGTGTAGAAAATTTGGAAAACTATATTCTAAAGGCGATGTGTTAAGCTGTGAATGTGGATACAGCCTTATGTTTACCAAGAGGGGCGAGATTTTAGACCCAAGGCATAAAAGCCACACATTGTATGAATTTACAGAATTCCAAAAGGAAGAATTAAAAAGGCGAATGGAAGATTCCTCCACACTTTTGTTCGAAGATAAGGTTTCTTTGTTTGCCGTAAAAAATCATAAACGCAAGGCAAAATCGGATATAATTATAAAAACATATACAGACAGAGTTGTTTATAGCGATATATTGGATATGCAAAAAGAGAAGGAACTTAATCTTAAAGATGTGTTAAGCATTTCTATATTTAATCGCAATAAGCTTAGTCTTAACATGGTATCGGGAGAGATATATGAACTTCGAGGTGAGGATTCATTTAATGCACTAAAATATAGCTATTACCTCGATTATATGAAAGAAGGGGAGTAACCGTGGATTATTCGGCAGCAAACGTTTCTTTATGGAATGCGATGATACAGATGGGAATCATAACTATTATGATACTCATCGCTAATTTTTTAAAAAAGAAAATTGCATTTATTCGTAAGAGTATGATTCCTACAGCGGTTTTGGCGGGATTTATTCTTTTGTTTGCAAAGAGTGTTGGCATTGTGAACTTAGATACGACACTGATGGAAACTCTTACATATCATGGAATCGCAATAGGTTTTATTGCATTAACTCTTCGAATTCCTGATGCTACAAATAGTGATAAAGGGAATCTTACTGGATTAAAAAGTGGGGCGGTTATAGTTAGCTCATACATGATTCAGGCTATTTCTGGTTTGGTAATAACTTTGTGCCTGGGCTATACTTTTATGCCTGGAATTTTTAAGGCGAGCGGCATTCTTTTGCCTATGGGATTTGGTCAGGGCCCTGGTCAGGCAAACAATATTGGGTCTTCGTATGAAAGTCTTGGTATGGCAGGGGGCAGATCATTTGGACTTGCTATTGCTGCCGCTGGGTATTTATGTGCCTGCATAGTTGGTGTATTTTATATCAATTTTTTGACAAAGAAAAATAAGATAGAGAAGATTGATCATGAGAAACTGACTGAGAATGTTGGTGTTTCTTCATTCCAGCACGAAGGTGAAATACCAGTAGCAGAATCAATTGACAGGCTATCGATTCAAATCTGTCTTGTCTTTGTTATTTATCTTATTACTTTTCTGGTTATTAAGGGCATAACTGGAGGACTAACAGCTTTTGCACCAGGTGTTGGAAAAACTGTAAATTCTCTTTTCTGGGGCTTTAATTTTATTTTTGGCTCTGCCTTTGCTATTTTGGCAAGAACAATCTTAAAAAGTCTTCGCAACATAAAGTGGATGCAGTATCAGTATCAGAATAACTATCTTCTTAGCAGAATTTCAGGTCTTGCTTTTGACATTATGATTGTTGCTGGAGTTGGGTCGATTGAATTTGAGGACCTGGTAGGACTTTGGGTTCCGTTTGTACTTTTGGTTATTGCGGGGGCTGTTTTGACCTTGCTTCACCTAAGTTATGTATGTAAGCGTGCATATAAGGATTATTATTATGAGGGGCTTGTGTCTATGTATGGAATGATGACAGGAACTATAAGCTCAGGAGTTTTATTGCTCAGGGAACTTGATCCACTTACAAAGACACCGGCGGCAAACAATCTGGTTGTAGGAAGCAGCTTTGGTATTCTTTTGTCTGCACCTATATTGGTGCTTGTTTCGATGGCTCCAAAATCTGATTTGATGACTTTTGTAGTATTAGGAATATGTATTGTTTATTATTTAATCCTGCTTGGCGTTATTCATATTAAACCAAAGAAAACTGGCAAAGTTAAGTAGAATGAAAGAGCATATTTGCCCTAACAAATTTTATTATTCCTACTATTCAGTGCTTTTTGTGGGCGCTTTGTTTCTTGTACCATTGTTTGGAATATTCAGTCTATGCTTTAAGAATATGATGACATTTCCTGTTTTTTTGTGTGGAGTAAGCGCCTTGGTTGGACTGGCCGTTCTAATATCAAATCAGGCTCTTATTTTGCACGAAAAATTTAGACCGGCAAGACTTATGGGACTAGTTATCATTGTTTCGGCAGGTGTTTTGGGATGGAGCATTTCCTTTTTTGAGTTTAAACCTTTGATTTATCTTTCATACTATGGGGACGTGATGTTCTTCGGATTTTTAATCATGTCTTATTTGGCAGTTAAAAGAAAACCAGAGTATGATGTCGATTATGTCGTGATTTTGGGGTGCTCGATAAGCAAGGATGGGCATCTTTTGCCACTTTTAAAAGCCAGGGTAAACAGGGCAATTCGTTTTGCGTGGGAGCAGGAAATAGCAACAGGAAAGCCTGTTTTATTTGTTCCATCAGGTGGTCAGGGAAAAGATGAGATTATGAGCGAAGGCTCTGCGATGGAATTTTATCTTTTGACACATGGCGCAGAAAATTATGAGATTTTTCCAGAGAAAAATTCGACAAATACAAAAGAAAATTTGATTTTTTCAAAGGAAATAATCGATGAAAAGCTGGAAAATGCCAAAATAGCGTTCTGCACTACGAACTTTCATGTTTTTAGAAGCGGCATTTTAGCACAAAAAGCTGGTCTTAACGCTCAGGGCATTTCAAGTACCACAAAATGGTATTTTTGGCCGAATGCACTGATTCGAGAATACATAGGGTTTTTATCACTCTATCCAATACATCATATAGTGTTAATCGTTTGCATTTTACTAGCAGAAAGTATAGAAAAGCTCCTTATAATCTAGTATAATAATTCTGTATATTTTAAGGAGAGAAGATATGAGTGCAAACTATGCTTTATCTTGTTGTTCTACAGCGGATTTACCCAAAGAATATTTAGAAAAAAGAGATATCAAATATGTTTGTTTTAGTTATTATCTGGATGATGTATGTTACCCGGATGATCTTGGACAGACTATGTCATTTCCTGATTTTTACGAGGCACTGATAAATGGTGCAGAACCACGTACTTCTCAGGTAAATACTGAAGATTATATAAACCATTTCAAGGCTATTTTGGACCAGGGAAAAGATGTTATTCATCTTACTTTGTCATCAGGTATTTCTGGTACATTGAATTCGGCTCTTGTAGCAAAAGCAGAACTTGATGATGAATATCCAGACCGCAGGATTGTTATCATCGACTCGCTTGCAGCTTCAGCTGGTTATGGTCTTTTAATGGACAAGCTTGCTGACCTTCGAGATGAGGGCAAAAGCTTTGATGCAGTTGTATCTTTTGCATAAGAGAAAAAGTTAAATCTTCACCACTGGTTCTTTTCATCAGATCTTACTTTCTTTATCAAAGGTGGAAGAGTGTCAAAGACAGCCGGATTTGTAGGTGGTCTTTTGAATATCTGCCCTATGCTTAATGTAAATAGTGAGGGAAAGCTCATTCCTAGAGATAAGATTCGTACTAAGAAAAAGGCAATAGTTGATATTGTTAACCGCATGGAAAAATATGCCAATGATGGCCTTGATTATTCAGGCAAGTGCTTTATCTCGAATGCATATTGTGAGGAAGACGCGAAAGCTGTTGCTGCGCTCATTGAAGAAAGATTCCCTAAGCTTGATGGAAAAGTAATGATTTCAAGCATTGGTACTACAATCGGAAGTCATACCGGTCCTGGAACAGTAGCCCTTTTCTTCTGGGGATCAAAACGAGAATTATAAACGAAAGTTGAGGATATAAAAATGGCTCTTAAGAAAAAGCCAGTTAATGGAACAAAAGACATTCTCCCACGCGAGATGGAAATCAGAAGTTATGTTCAAAGCGTAATTGAAAGCACATATTCTGAGTTTGGTTTTACAAGAATCCAGACACCTGCTCTTGAGGATATAGGAAACCTTTTATCAAAGCAGGGTGGTGATAATGAAAAGCTCATCTTCAAGGTGCTTAAGCGTGGCGAAAAATTAAAGCTTGATGAGGCAAAAGAAGAAAATGATTTAGTGGACATGGGACTTCGCTATGACCTTACCGTTCCACTTGTAAGATTTTATTCAAACAATGCAAATGAGCTTGCATCTCCATTTAAAGCTCTTCAGATGGACAATGTATGGAGAGCAGATCGTCCACAAAGAGGCAGATATCGTCAGTTCATGCAGTGCGATATTGATATTTTAGGCGAGCCATCAAATTTGGCAGAAATCGAGCTTATCCTTGCTACTACAACTACACTTGGAAAGCTTGGATTTAAAGGCTTTGAAATTAGAATCAATGATCGTCGTATGCTTAAGGCTATGGCTACTTATGCTGGTTTTTCTGAAGACAGCTTTGACAGTGTATTCATTACTCTTGATAAGATGGATAAGATTGGCCTTGATGGAGTTAAAGCTGAACTTCTTGAAAATGGTTTTGATGAGGCTATGGTCGATAAATACCTTGATCTTTACTCAAAAATTCAGGATAACGACAGTGCTTTAGCTACAGTTAAGGAAATCCTTGGCGATGATTTGGCTGGAGAGAGCTTTGGAAATCTTGATGAAATAATTACCACAGTAGAAGAGGCAAAAACTGCTGACTTTAAGATGGTATTTGATCCTACTTTGGTTCGTGGTATGAGCTATTATACTGGAACTATTTTTGAAATTGCTATTCCTGAATTTGGAGGTAGCTGTGGCGGTGGTGGCCGTTACGATGAGATGGTAGGAAAATTCACTGGAAACAATGTTCCGGCTTGTGGTTTTTCTATTGGATTTGAGCGAATTTGCCTTCTTCTTTTAGAACAGGGATTTTCAGTTCCTACAACTGGAAGAAAAGTTGCATATCTCATCGAAAAAGGGTATGCTAAAGAGGGTATATCTAAAATTATGCAGGAAGCAGCACAGGCCAGAAAAGAAGGGCAGACTGTGCTTGTTGTGCGTATGAATAAAAATAAGAAATTCCAGAAGGACCAGCTTACACAGGCTGGCTATGTGGAGTTTAAAGAATACTTTAAGGAGCAAAACTAATGGAAAACAGAACACATAACTGTGGGGAACTTCGCATTTCCGATGCAGGAAAGCAGGTAAAACTCTGTGGTTGGTATGAGAATATCCGCAAGGTTTCAAAGAACCTTGGATTTTTAATTCTCAGAGATTTTTATGGAACTACTCAGCTCGTAATCGAGACTGAGGAAATGATGGATATTATCGATGAACTCAATAAAGAGACCACCATCGCAATTGTTGGCGAGGTAAGAGAGCGTTCATCAAAGAATATGGAGCTTCCTACTGGTGAAATCGAGGTTGTTCCTTCCTCTATCGAGGTGCTTGGTAAGTGTAATTACAACGCACTTCCTTTTGAAATCAATCAGTCTAAGGAGGCAGATGAAAATACACGTCTTAAGTATCGATATCTTGACCTTCGTAATCCAGCTGTTAAAGAGAGAATTATTACTCGTTCTAAAATAGTTGCAGACCTTCGCAGTCGTATGACAGATGAGGGATTCATGGAGATTACAACTCCAATTCTTACTTGTTCATCTCCAGAAGGTGCCAGAGATTACCTTGTTCCTGCAAGAAATCACCCTGGAAAGTTCTATGCACTTCCACAGGCACCACAGCAGTTCAAGCAGATTCTTATGGCATCTGGTTTTGATAAGTATTTCCAGATTGCACCTTGCTTTAGAGATGAGGACGCAAGAGCAGACCGTTCTCCAGGTGAGTTTTATCAGCTTGACATGGAAATGAGTTTTGCAACTCAGGAAGATGTTTTCGAGGTAGTAGAAAGAGTTCTTCCTCCAGTATTTGAGAAATATGGTGTTTATGAGAATGCTTCAAAAGCACCTTTTAAGCGTATTCCATATCTTGAGTCTATGGAAAGATATGGTACCGATAAGCCAGACCTTCGAATTGATCTTGAGCTTACTGATGCAACAGATCTTCTTTCTGATTGCGGATTTG
>JAKSSE010000001.1 GCA_024403255.1 Lachnospiraceae bacterium | reverse complement strand
GAGCAATTCTTGACTCGATGGTCTTGAAGTTGGTAAGCATACCACCAAGCCATCTTTCATTTACATAGTACATTCCGCAGCGGGTAGCTTCTTCAGCGATAGCGTCCTGTGCCTGCTTCTTGGTACCAACGAAAAGGATAGTACCACCCTGAGATGCAACATCAAATACTGCGTTGTAAGCCTCATCAACCTTACCTACAGACTTCTGTAAGTCGATGATGTGGATACCGTTACGCTCGGTATAGATGTATGGAGCCATTTTAGGGTTCCAACGACGGGTCTGATGTCCGAAATGGACGCCTGCTTCAAGCAGCTGCTTCATAGAAATAACACTCATGATTTACCTCCATTGGTTATTCTTCCGCCGAAATTAGAATTTATCACCAATGTGAATTCCGGCGTGTTTAATTTGCAACTTGCATAATATAACATAAAAAAAGCCCTAATTCAAGGGCTTTTTCCGTTTATTTCATGTTTTTAAGTGCTTCGTCAATAAGCTCATCTAAATCGTTTCTGTCCCATAGTAAAACATCTAGCTTTTCTGCCATTTCATTTCATTATATCATAATATGACAAAGGGCGCTCCTGATTAATCACTCTGTCATTATCACCTTATCTTCTGGAAGATATTTCACCAACATATTTTCCAAATCAAGCGGATTTATCGGTTTACTCAAATAGTCGTCAAAACCAACTTCCACATACATCTCCTTTGCGCCTACAACAGCATTTGCGGTCAAGGCAATAACTGGGGATGTCATGCTCTTATTATCTGGCATTTGTCTGGCCTGTCTTAAGGTTTCAATACCATCCATATCTGGCATCATATGATCAAGCAAAATTGCATCATATACATTTGTCTTTATAAGCTCAAGCATATGACTACCTCTTTCTGCTGTAGTAATTTGAACCTCTGATGCAGCAAGAAGTCTCTTTATAACCATAAGATTCATACGGTTATCATCAACAACAAGAACATGGCACTCTGGTGCTTTGAATATTCCCCATTTTTTATCAGATTCATTCTGAGAACTGTTCTTATGCTTAGTATAATCACCTAATGGTTTTCCATCTATTACTGTTTGAGGAATTGCAACTGAAAACTTGGATCCTACTCCATATTCACTCTCCACATCAATTGTACCACCCATAAGAGTTATCAATTTTTGTGTGATTGCAAGTCCTAGTCCAGACCCCTCTATATCCTTGTTGCGGCTATACTCAATTCTTTCAAAATCCTCAAACAGCTTTTTTCGATCCTCAGGCTTTATTCCGATACCAGTATCCTTGACATAAAACTCAAGCATCACTTTCTCGCTATCTATCTCACTACTAGATATAACAAGCGACACCTCCCCCTCAGGGGTATACTTTACTGCATTATTAAGTATATTTATAAATACCTCAGTGATTCTTTTGCTATCACCCAAAAGAGCTGTCGGCAACTTTTCTGATGCAGTCACATTGAATTTCAATTTCTTCTCATCTGCCTTAACCTTAATCATTGATGTAACATAAGAAATCACTTCGCCAAGATTATATTTTTCATCAATGATTTCCATCTTTCCAGATTCAATCTTAGAAAAATCGAGAATATCATTTACGATATTAAGCAAATTGCTGCTAGCTGAATATATATCCTTTGCATAGTTTGTAATATTCTCATCCTTTGACTCACGAAGAATAATCTCATTCATACCCATAATAGCATTGATTGGTGTACGAATCTCGTGCGACATATTTGCCAAAAAATCAGACTTAGCTTTTGTTGCTGCTAGCGCTGCCTGCGACTGAAGTTGAAAAGTTCTAAGCCTTGTAATCTGATCCATTATTGCGCAGAACAAAAGAATATAAAGACCAACAATTATAAGTATTCCACCAACCTGATCATTTCTAACAACGCTAATGTTTATTATTGCAATCTCTGCTACGGCAAATATAATGAGCATTCCCATCCCCAAATATACAAACGCACTTTCTTTTACCTTTTCACGATTTTCAATAACATCATATACTCCAAAAGCAAATATTATAGAAACCACTACAAGAAGAACCATATCAATATATAAAAGGGATCTTTCATAACTAACAATATGAGAAAAATGAAGAATAGAAACAACTATAAAGTTGATTCCCAAAAAAGCCTCAACTAATGCATACAAGAATGCATATCTTTCCCCCTGAATCCTGTTCATATACAGACAGAATGGTACTGTCACAACAAGAGTCATCATATATCCCATTATTCCATCAATAAAAGGTTTCCCTATTACAAACTGGAATAAGTTACTGTCATTGATTACCCAAAGTGAGCACACCAGTACTCCCGATGCAAGATGTACCAAAGGAAGAGTTTCTTTTTTTATGATAGAAAGTATCGTAAACACACATAATGTAATAAAAGCAAATATTGCCAAAATGAACGCTAGATACATATCTATTCCATATTTAGAAGCTACATACTGATGTATACCTCTTTTATCTCCAATGACAACTTCTCTAAACGTGCCATTATTTGCATCAGTCCCATTAAAAAGTAGTGTAATAGTTTTGCCACCATCTTCTGGTAAAATCGGGATCGGAACGTACATAGCTTTAACGCTTCCACCCCACCTATAAGCAGCTGCATTGTCAAATGAAAATCGAGGCTCCCCATCAACAAATGCATCAAATTTATGACCAGTTAATATACAAAAATATTCTCCTGACGCAATATCGTAAGGTAAAGTCGTATGAATAGTAACTGCCTCACCAATTGGAGTATTAAGACTCACTGGCATAGTAAAAGCTTCACCTGAGCCATCTGGCTTTTCATATGTCCACTCTTCTGTAAAATTTTGAACTTCAGAATCAAAATACTCAAATTTTGGAAGACAGATAAGGCCACTAATATAAATCGCAATTATGATTACTGCCACAATCAACAATGTGACCTTCGACATCATATTTATTATGTTTAAAATTTTTTTATTTTCTTTTGTATTCATATATAGATATCCCTACTCCATAGGATACTTCATTTCCCAACTATCACGTATTGTATCCATCAAGTGCATTATAAATAAGGTGTCATCATGAGGCATTGAATCTGGTTCAAGCTTACCTTCTTTTATACACTTCATACATTCAAGAAGCTCATACTCATATCCATTATAGATTTCATCAAACACTACCTCTTTAAGAAGTTTGTCGTCAGTATCAAATACACTAATTTTTCCAGGGTTATTAATATTTTCAACTATTATATAACCCTTCTCTCCGTAGAAAATTCCCTTTCTATCTGAACGACCATAGATACATGAGGTAAGCACTGCCATCGTGCCACCATCATAGAAAAGCTTGATTGTCTCCTGTCCCTCACCCTCTCCTTCCATTGATACAGCACTTTCAATGCTGACAATATCATTGCCTTTATGCATAACTGCAAAGTTAAGACAATACACACCAACATCAAGTAAAGCTCCGCCAGCAAGCTCTGGCTTAACAATTCTTTCTACAGAACTAATAGGATAACAAAGATTTGCTGTGATGGTTTTTATATCCCCAATAATGCCACTTTCGATAATTTCATTGATAACCTTCCTTGATGGCATATATCTTGTCCAAATAGCTTCCGCTACAAAGACACCTTTTTCCTTTGCAAGAGCAAACACTTCTTCTGCCTGCTCCCTATTGACTGTAAAGGCCTTCTCACAAAGCACTGGTTTACCATATTCTATACAAAGCTTTGCGTGCTCAGCATGATGAGAATGAGGTGTTGCAATATATACAAGCTCAACATTTGGATCGCTGAGCATTTCCTCATAACTACCATACGCTTTTTCAAAAGAAAACTTATCCTTAAATGCATTTGCTCTTTCAATATCACGAGCTGCTACAGCATATGCATTTGCTTCATCAATATGATTTATCATATCAGCAAAAATGCTTGCTATACTGCCTGCTCCTAAAATACCTATATTCATAAAACCCTCCAAATTGCTCAATATATAACAGTTTTATTATATTTGCATTGTTACAATGGTGCAATACAAAAGCATTTATTCTAACCAAAAACCACAGGTGGTTAGCCTGTGGTTTGTAGTCTCATTTATGACAAAGGGCACTCCTAGAAACGTCCCTATTTTACAAGCGAGAAGAAATCAGTAAGATCTGTGGTTTTGCACTCACCTTTCTCCATCCAGAAATCTGCCATATCCTGTGAAATATCAATGATTGACTTTCCATTTGAACCTGATAAAAGTGCTTCGTTTTCAGCCTTGCCAAAGATTTCAAGACCCTCACAATCTGCTGCAATATCCTCAGCAGATACTTCTTCAAAACCACTAGCCATAAGCTCATAAGCCTCATCTGGGTTTGAGTTAAGGAAATCTACTGCCTTGTACCAAGCTTCACATACAGCCTCAACAATTTCAGGATTTTCTTCTGCAAATTTTGTATTAACAACAAGTGAATCCATAATTGTGTCTGGATAATCAGCTGAAGTAACAACAGCATGTGCACCTTCTACGCTCTCAAGAGCCTCAGAAAGTTCTGGCTCCCACATGATAGCTGCATCAACATTGCCTGCCATAAATGCAAGACCTGCTTCAGTGGTATCACCCATATCGAGCACCTCGATATCATCCTCTGTAAGTGAGCTATCTTTCTCAAGAGCTGTAAGGAAGAAATAGTAAGATGATGCTGACTTATCAAGTGCTACAGTCTTACCAGCAAGATCATCAAGTGTCTTAATATCTGCTGTTGCTACAAGACCATCTGCACCGTTTGAATTATCCATGGTAAGAAGATATCTGTCATCTGCACCGTTGGTGAACATCTTAATATTAGGGTCTACTGCAGTTGCTAAAAACTGGATTGAACCCTTTGTAATAAGACTGGTGTAGGTAGACTCATCCTCAATAACCTGAATGTCCATATCGATTCCTGCATCAGAAAAATAACCTTTTTCCTTTGCGATAAACATTGGTGAATAGCCAGTCCAGGTACAAAATGCCATAGAAACCTTCTGTGCCTCATCTTTCTTTCCACATCCTGCCATACATGCTACTACCATCAAAGCAGCAAGTACTACACTTAAAATTTTCTTTTTCATTTTTTCTCTCCTTTTTTATCTATCCATAGCTGCATCCTGGCTTTCCTGCCAGAGCATATCCATGATTTTTTTCTTTGTTTCCAAAAATTCAGGTAAAACTAAACAGTCATGATTTCTAACTGCTGGAAGCTTTGAAGTAATAACATCCCTGATTGTACCTGGTCTTCGACTCATTACATAAATTCGATCACCTAAAAGCACAGCCTCATCTATATCATGAGTTATAAAAAGAATAGTAGTATGCGTTTTAGCACTAATATCTGATAAAAGTTCCTGCATAACTACTCTGGTCTGAGCATCAAGCGCGCCAAAAGGCTCATCCATAAGAAGCATCTGTGGCTCATTTGCCAGGGTTCTTGCAATAGCAACTCGCTGCTTCATACCTCCAGAAAGTTGTTTAGGAAGCGCATTTTCAAAACCTTCAAGGCCTACCAGTTTTATATATTCTGCAGCCTTTTTTGCTCTCTCCTCTTTTGGCACATTCTTCATCTTAAGACCAAATTCAACATTCTTTTGAACACTCAGCCACGGAAAAAGACTGTACCCCTGGAAAACCATTCCTCTATCTGGACCAGGGCCATTAACCTTTGCTCCATCAAGAAGTATTTCTCCTGATGTTGGCTCTACAAGACCTCCAATCATATTAATGAGTGTAGTCTTTCCACATCCTGATGGTCCTACTATCATTACAAATTCTGACTCTTCAACCTGAAGGGATACATTATCGATTGCAGTCACATCACCATCATATATTTTGGTCAAATTATTTACCTGTAATTTAGTAGCCATTATTTCGCCTCCAGTCTTTCAGCCCATGGTGCAACCAGACGGCTTAATATTCTAAACAAAAAGTCTGTAACAAGACCGATAAGGCCAATCATAATAAGCCCAGAGAAAATGGTATCTGTTGCCAGATATCTTTGACTTCTTAAAATCATATATCCAAGACCATCACTAGCAGCAACCATCTCAGCAACAACAAGGTAAGTCCATGCCCAACCTATGGTCATTCTAAAATCATCCATGAGTCCAGGAAGTGCTGCGGGGAATATTACTTCTTTATATATTTGAAACCCTTTTGCTCCAAGTGTTCTTGCTGCATTAATCATATTCTGATCGACGCTTGATACAGTATCACATACCATAAGTACAAGCTGAAAAAATGTTCCCAAAAAGATAATCATATATTTTTGAGACTCATCTATACCCATATACAAAAGAGTAAGTGGAACAAGTGCCACTACTGGCAAATATCTTGCGAACTCAATAATAGGTTGGATAAATGCGGAGAACTTTTTTGATCTGGCCATAAGCATTCCGATTGGCAATGCAAACACAACTGACCAAATCCATCCTACCATTACTCTTCTAGTTGATGAATAACAGCTGTTCCAAAGATCCCCCTCTTTTGCAAGCTCTATCATCTTTTTTATAACCCCCAGGGGACTTGGCAAAAATATTTCTGATACAAAGCCTCCAAATGTTGCTATGCACCAGGCACCTATTATTATGAAAAAACATAATAAGGATAAAAATCTATTTTTCATATTTTTAGTTTCTCCTTTTTACAACACGTACTACATTTTACAAAATATTTAAAAATGTTCAATGTATTTATCCGTAATATAAAAAAAACACCGCCAAAATTGGCGGTATTTATATATAAACGTTTTCCTACTTTTTCTTAGTAAGTTCCTCTGCTAAATCCTTATAACTCATGCCAGTGGATAAATTAAACTCACCAGTACGAAGATGATGGTCATATCCATTTTCTGATAAAAACTCATCAAACTTTGTCGCATCATCAACAAGACCTAGACTCTGAAGATTTTTGGCTATCGCATTTGATGCCTCACCATCTTTTATAGAAAATTTCACATTTCCAGTAACTGTACTTCCTTCTTCTGTATTATCATCCGAAGGCTTAACATCTTCATCTGTTTTTGTTTCTGTAGGAATCTTAACTTCAGGCTTTGGTTCTTCCTGTGTTTCAGCTTTAGGTTCTTCTTCTATTTCTGGTTTTATATCCTGAACTTTAGTTTCCCCAGGCTTAACCTCTGTTGTTTCTTCCTGATTTTTCTTTTCTTCTGCTTCTTTTACAGTATCGCCCACAAGCTTTTCATCCTCTATAGACGCTTCCTGTTTTGAATTATGTCCCTGTCTTGGGCCCCAGTCTAAAGCTGTTAAAAAAGATGCAAAGAGAATGGCTGAAACAATAAAACCTATTCCCGCTCCTCGCAAGTAATATTTTAATTTCATGCCTTCACCTTCTTTGTCGATTTCTTCTTAGTATTTAAATCAATAACAAGCTTAACTTCACCAAGTCCAAGACCAAGCTCTTTTGCAATCTCAACAACAGTCTTTCCTTCTTTATGAAGAGCAAGGATATCATCCTTTCTTCCCATATGTCCGCCTTCTTTTTGTGGCAAAAAGCTTTCCGGATCCTCTACTTTAGGAAGATTGCTAACTGGCTCAGCTGCAAGCTTTGCCTCAAGCTGCTTTACTTCATCTTCTTTAGCTTTTAATTCTTTTGCAATCTCTTCATTTTCAATTGCAGTTTTTTCATTATCCTTCGCAGTCTTTAAAGCCTCTGCAAGCTGATCATCAAGTTCTTTTTTCTTAAGCTCAAGTACTTTTTTATCTTCCTCAATCTGAGCCATTGCCTTTTCCAGCTTGTCGGCTTTTCCAAGTAGTTCTTTTTTCTCAACAGTAACAGCAGACTGTAAAAGCTGTACATCCTTTGTAAGCTGGGTTAATTCTTCCTGCTTATCATTAAGAGCGTTATACATAAACATTATCTCAGAATGAGAATCATTAACAGACTTAAGATATGTATCTGATAACTCTGAAATGCTCATCAATGTTTCTGTTGCCTGCTTTTCAATAACGGTCTCTCCTCTGTCCAAAGCAAGCTGCATTTTTTCATCCATATTTTCACGGATTTTATCATCTGCTTTATCCAGTTCTGCCTGAAGTATCATTTTTACTTCGTTTTCAGTTACTTCTTTGATTTTCTCGATATCAGAACTAGACAGCTTTTCCGTCACGAAAAAGCTGCCTAGAACAAATAACATACCTATTACTATTAAAACCCAAACTAAAGCTGTCATTAGATTGTAATATTAAATCCGCTTGGCTTATTCTTTATAAATACAGCCCCATCTTCAGCGAATTTTTTCTTTTCCCCTTTATTTTCTTTCTTTTTGGTAAGGCCTCTTCCGTTTCCGCCTCCATTACCATTTAAGCTATAACTTTCTCCCCCAGCATTATCCTTATTCTGGACTGAATGTGCCTGGGTTTCCTCATTCTTTTCTTGCTGAATGGTAATGTTCTGCTGAACTAAAGCAGGCTTATTATCCTCATTAGTCTTCTGCGTACTAACCTCGTTAGTATGCTGCATCATTCCATTAAAATCAACTGGTCTAACTGACATAATCTACCTTAAAGATTAGATATTTCTATCTCACCTAATTTTTTTCTAAACTGACAAAACGATCTTTTTGACTGTATTGTAGTACTAAGTTCAGAAATTGTAACTATACTTCCTGGGAAAATATCTTTTTCTACAACAACTTTTGAATTGTTGGATCTAAGTATTTTCTGCTGTAATCCACCTATTTCCGACTGGGCACTAGATAAAGTTTTATTCAGTGATTTAACCTGAACTACTAAATACTGGTAATATGTCATCTGCTTTTCATTAAGCTCTTTACCAGCATCAACTGCTCTTTTATAAGTGCTTAAAACTGGCTCTAATTTCATAAGCTCAGTATTTGTAGACTTAATAGTATTTTGAAGAGCAATAAATCTTTCTTTTATCTGTGGATCTATACCAACCTCAATTCTTGATACCGATCCCATTTCAGTACCAACAGTCTTTACAACAACCTTACCACCGGCTCTTGTTATTCCACCAATAATACAGCCTCTTTTTCCTCTGACAACTATATCGCCAGAAGCTGCTACATTACTATTAATGATTGAATCTGTCTCAATGTATCCACCGCAGGTTATATCTGCGTTCTCAATATATTTACAAAGGATATTGCTTTCAGCTTTTATTGAAACCTTACCCTGACCCTGAATACCACGTCTTATGATAACCTGACCGCCGCATGCAATATTTGCACCTTCAACAACACCGTCGACTACAATATCACCATCTGCAATAACAGTAAAGCCCTCACTGATATTTCCTCTTATATGAACAGAACCTTTATAGTCTATATCACCTGTAGAATTATCAACATTAGCTGGTATTTCAAGCTCACTGGATACAATAATTTTTCCATCGATAACAGACGCATGTCCATTTACAAGAGAATATAAGCACAAACCATCTGTCGAAAGCCTGGTGTTAGGTCCCTCAGAAAGAGTCAAATCCTTAACCATACGCTGACGCACTTCTTTACCGCAGACATCCATTCCTGGTTTACCTTTGTCTGCTAATGTAAGCTTTGCGATAAGCTGGTTTTCTTCAATATGACTAATAGTATCGAGGCTATGAAAATCAACCGATCCATCCTCGTTCTCTTTTGGCTTAACATTCAAATCTGTATTGAAAAAATACTGTATTTTAGCATCATGGCCATGATCTGGCACATCACCATTTGCAATAACAATATCAGTACAGTATATCTTTGATGAAAGCGCTGCATTGATTGCAGAATTATCTATTCCGTATGTAATTCCTTTATTCTTTAAGTCATTTACAACGTCGTTTAACGATAACGCATTACCCTTAAGTGATGGTGGATAAAATCTTGCAGTGACTTTCATCTTATCAAGACTCACCTTTGTAGACATAGCTCCAGCTATCTCTAATCCATCAAGCACACCTATATCAACCATTTTTATTTCAGTGCGTGCTAAGGCAATATTTTCTTTAATTTCTTTGAGGGGTAAGTCAGAATAACCTCGTCCGTTCAGATAACGGACTATCTCATCAAAATCAGCCGGCTCAGCATTTCCTTTTGGCGGAAAGATTGCAAGAACCGACGACCTGTCACTTAATTGAATTTGGAAATAGCCATTTTCTTGTGTCATTATTATCCCCCATAATGACTAACTAAGCCTAATTTCCGGTAAGAATCCCCATGTAATCCCCCAGGGTTTTTCTCATTTTACCGATTGCTTTTGTGTGGAGCTGTGAAACTCTCGACTCGGTAACGGAAAGAATTGCTGCGATTTCTTTTAGTGTCATTTCTTCGTAATAGTAAAGAAGAATGACCTGTTTTTCCTTTTCGGTAAGATCACTTAATGCTTCATCCAGCTTCTGAGTAAGCTCTTCCTGAGCAATATTCTCTTCTGGCTGGATAAATTGACTATTTTTATATGTATCCATAACTGGCTCAGCGCCAGAAGCTTCTACATATTCATTTAATGAAATAACATTGGTAACCTTGAGCTGACCCTGCCAATCTGCAAGCTCATCATTTGATACTCCAAGTTCCTGTGCTACTTCTTCATCTGAAGCAGGTCGACCTGTTCTCATTTCAACAGCTCTTATTGCTTCGTCAATTTTACGCTGGCGCTGACGAACAGTTCTTGGAATCCAGTCCATCTTTCTGATTTGATCAAGAATTGAGCCTCTAATTCTAAGAGATGCGTAAGTTTCAAACTTTACATCCTTTGAAGCATCAAACTTATCAACAGCATCTATAAGTCCAAAATAGCCATAGCTAACAAGATCGTCATAATCAACATTGTATCCTAGATACATGGACAGACGACCTGCAACTATTTTAACTAAAGGTACATACTCTGTAATAAGTTTGTCCCTTAAATCCGGTGTGGGCTTTTTGAGATACTGCTCCCAAAGCTTTTCCTTGTCAACAGTTTTTGCCAACTACTACTCCTAAACAATCTGCAACACTACAATTCTTCTGTAGCTGCAGTATCAACATTTTCTATAACGTCCTCTTCCTCTTCTTCATCAACTATTTCTTCTGGCTCTTCCTCTTCAGGTTTAAAATTCCAGTCGATTATGATTTCGATGATAAAAGCAATTACTATAAAGATTACAACTGTTATGGCTAATCGTTTTACAAAAGTGCCAAGTGTAACCTTCTCAATAAGAGAACCTATGCAGGAAACAAGAGCACCTAAAAGCACTATTCCTGCTGTAATAAGTCTACTACGTTTCAACTATTATATAACCTTAGGATCCTTTCCTACTGCTTTAATGGTGTAATCACCAGTATTACAATCAAGTATAACAGTACGTCCATAGTTAAGACCTGTATCTTCAGCTACAATCTTCACACCCAGCTGTTTGAGTTTATCCCTCGATGCCTGAGCATTTCGCTCTCCTACGTTAATTGTAGCTGCAGCAGCACCAGAAACCTCAAACATTTTAGCGCCACCAGCAATTTTTGCAACAAGTCTAATTTTGGATGCCCCAAGTTTTATAACCTGGTCATATAGCTCCTGAATACCAGTATCTGCAAACTTAGCAATATTACTATTGTTCTTAATTGCAGTACTGTCTGGCAACATTACATGTGCCAATCCACCTATTTTTGAAACTGGATCATACAATGTAACACCACAGCATGATCCAAGACCAATTGTAGTAAGGGAATCTGGAGCTTTTCCAGTTTTAAGATCAGCCATTCCGACCTTTATTACTTCTGCCATAACGCTCCTTACATTACAACTCCAAGTGATTTAAGAATCTTGTCATATGAATCCTCATCAGGCATAAGAATAAAGCTTCCTTTAACCTGATAGTCATCTCCAAACTCAGTCTGAATCATAAGAGCATTATCACCCATTACACCAAACTGAATTGCTGGAACGGATAAAATTGCTGCGGCCATATCTATAGCTAAATATGGAACACTAGGGGAAATTGTCATTCCCGTAAGTCCAGAAAGAGCTGAAAGGTATGAAGCTGCAATAATATTACCAATTTCCTTAATTGCAGAAAGATCCATCTCATCAAAATCTTCCATGTAAGACTTATCTCTCATCATAAGACTGTTTACAAGGAAATGAGCTGAATCCATATCCATAATGAACATCATGCTTCCGTTTATATCAAGCTCAACTTCAAGGAAAATACCAACTACCATGGCTTCCTCGTCGCCTAATGCCCCTCCCATTTCGGAAACATCCATAAATTTAACGCTGGGAACTTTCATGTCTACTTTGACACCCAGCATACTTGCTATTGCTGTGGTTGCATTGCCGGCTCCGATATTACCTATCTCTTTGAGCACGTCACAATACATATCACTTACGTTTTCTAAGTTCATATATCTTCCTTTTTATGTGCTAATTATGCAACGATACTAGCGTCAACTACTGCTGAAAGATCGAGGAGTGAAATAAGCTCCTCACCATTCTTACCAATACCATTGATAAAGTTTGCATTAGCTTTTGATGACTGTGCAGTTCTGTCGATTTCATCTTCAGAAAGAGCAACAACTTCTTTAACTGCATCAACAACTATACCAATCATTCCTGCCTCAAGCTTAAGGATGATGATACGTGTTGTTTTGGTGTACTCGTCATTTTCAAGACCCATCTTTGTACGGATACTCATTACAGGAACAATCTCACCACGAAGATTGATAATACCCTTAAAATAATCCTGAACCTTAGGTACTCGAGTGATTTTGCACATCTTTACGATGTTATCGATAAAACTGATGTCGATGCCATACTGCTCTTCACCAATATTTACAACTATATACTGTTTCTTTTCCTTCTCAGTGAAGTCAATAGAAGTACTACTTGCCATTTTCTAATCCCTCCCTAATTAAAACATCTGGTTGGTATCAAGAATAAGAGCAACCTCACCATCACCAAGAATGGTTGCACCGCTGATAATCTTGTTGTTGTTGATGTAGTGACCAAGGGACTTAATAACGATTTCCTGCTGGCCCATAAGGTTGTCAACTACAAGTCCTGCACATCTATCGCCCTTCTTAACGATAACTACGGTAAGAATTTCTGGCTTATCCTCTAATGGCTCTGAATCAAGAACCTCATCAAGACGGATAATCGGAATAACCATTCCACGAAGATGAAGAACTTCTTTAGCCTGAACATATTTGATGTCTGACTGTGGTACAGACTCGATGGTCATAATTGATCCAAGAGCGATTGCAAACTTCTCATCTCTTACTTCAACCATGAGTGCCTGGATAATTGCAAGAGTAAGTGGAAGTCTTACTGTAAACTTAGATCCCTCACCAAGAGTAGACTTAACTTCAACATCACCACCAAGTGCTTCGATGTTTGACTTAACAACGTCAAGACCTACACCACGACCTGAAATATCGGTAATCTGCTTAGCCATAGAGAAGCTTGGCATGAAGAGGAAGTCGATGATTTCCTTCTGTGATAAATTCTCTGCAGCATCCGCAGAAACGATACCACGCTCAATAGCCTTAGACTTAACTCTCTCTGTATCAATACCATTACCATCATCACCAACTTCGATGATAACGTTATTACCTTCCTGATATGCATTAAGATAGATGGTACCAACTTCTGGCTTTCCTCTTTCTGCACGAAGTTCAGCTGACTCAAGACCATGGTCTGCAGAGTTACGAAGTAAGTGCTGAAGTGGATCACCAATCTGGTCAACAACGGTACGATCAAGTTCTGTTTCCTCACCTGACATGTAGAGTTCCATCTTCTTGCCAAGCTGACGAGAAAGATCTCTAATCATACGTGGGAACTTGTTAACAACTGACTCGATAGGTACCATTCGAACCTTCATAACTGACTCGTGAAGGCTGGTAGTGATACGCTCAAGGTATTCAATCTGATCATGGAAGGTCTGAGAGCTCTGTCCATCCTCACCTGATGAAAGTGAAACAAGTGAGTTCTTTGCAATAATAAGCTCGGATACCTGATTCATTAAAGCGTCAAGCTTTTCAATATCTACACGAACTGTACGAGAAGTAACTGGCTTAGCTGCTGCTTTCTTAGCATTAGCATTGTTGTTTGATGCTGATGCAGCAGGAGCAGGAGCTGCCTTTGGCTCTTCTTTTGCAACAGCAACTTCTGCCTTTGGCTCCTCACTTGGAGTTTCCTTTGGCTCTTCTTCTTTTGCAGCTGCCTCTTCTTCTTCAACGGCCTGCATAAGAAGCTCATTATAAGTTACCTGTCCATAAACAACCTTCTCAATTTCAGAAACATCTTTTGCTTCTTTAGCAACATCTTCAATTGAGCCATCGATTGCAATGTACATAGAGAAGTCAAAATCAAACTTCTCATCTTCTATATCCTGTGATGATGGGCTGTAAACTAAAATTTCACCAAAATCTTCAACTGCCTTAAATACAAGGAATGCTCTTGCAGCTTTAAGAAGACAGCTTTCATTGATGTATACGGTCATACCGTAAATGCTCTTGCCTGCATCTTCTGCTGCTTTGATAGCATCTCTTTCTGCATCGCCAAGTTCAATTTTCTTAAACTTCATATCATCTGATTCAGAAGAATCAGCCTCTGCCTCAGCAGGTGCTTCCTCTGCAGGTGCCTCAGCTGGTGCATCAGAAGAAGCTCCAGCCTCTCCATTAAGGAAAGCATTAAGTTTATCAATAAGAACCTGATTATCCTCGGTTCCTTCGTCTGATGAAGCTTTGATGTTGTCTGCATATCCTTCAATTGCGTCAAGGCACTCGAAAAGAATATCAATCATCTCACTTGTGACTTTGATATTGTCATTACGGACTTCCTGGAACATATCTTCCATATCATGAGTCAAGTGCTGCATACGCTTGAATCCCATGGTTCCAGCCATACCCTTTAATGAGTGTGCTGCACGGAAGATTTCGTTGATTGTGTCTTTGTCATCTGGATCATTCTCAAGAGCCATAATGCAGTCAGAAAGATTCTGCATGTGCTCCGATGTCTCATCGATAAAGACGTCTAAATACTGGCTAACATCCATTTCACTTTACCCCCACTTTTTTTTGTATTGATGGTGCGATAGATAACAATGGTAAAACCTCATCAGAGTAACCAACCTCAGCGATAGCCTTGGGCATACCATAAACAACGCTGGTGGCCGCATCCTGAGAAATTACATAAAGGTTTTTCTTCTCTGCAAGCTTCACAATTCCTTTTGAGCCATCCTCTCCCATTCCAGTAAGAACGACTGCAAGTACCGTTGTATATTTTGAAGTTTCCAGAGATTTGTACATGATATCAGCACATGGCTTTAATCCACCAACAGGAGCTTCATCTGATAAAGATAAAACATGACCTGTATGGGTCGATTTCACAACAAGATGTTTGCCGCCTGGAGCTATATATACATAACCAGGTTTGGGAACATCACCTTCCTCGGCTTCCTTGACTTTGATTTTTGATATTTCATTTAGTCTTTCAGCCATGGATTTTGTAAATCCAACCGGCATATGCTGTGTCAAAATAACTGGAGCTTTTAAATTCTCTGGTAAAAGAGGAATTAAATCCTGAAGTGCTTTCGGACCCCCAGTTGAACTTGCTACTGCTACAATTAAATTGCCATCCAGAAGTCTGCCTGTAGGATCAACTTTCGCACGAAGTCTTTGCTCAGGTCTTAAGTCTTTTGCTCTTAAAATCTGTCCGTTATAAGCAATCTTTTCAGGAGCTTTTAATTCCTGATCTTCACCGCCTAAAGGATCAAGCGCTTTAAGAGCTTCAAGCTTTTCTCTGGTAATTCTCTCCGATGGCTTTGCAACAATTTCTAAATCTCCAAGTCCATCCGCCCTTGTAAGTGCAATGTCAAAGTTTCTCATGAACTTTGCATTATCCTTAAGGTGCCCCTGTGGTTTAGGTACAAAGAAATTTCCACTGCCTTTATATGGAGGACTTAATACTGCTGACACATCAGTAGCTCCAAAAATAACAATGATGCCACTGACATTGTTCTTACCAACATAATCCTTAATCTGCTGCTTTCCATTAGCATCAAAGGAATCTAAGTCAACAACAAAAATCATCCCCTCAGGATTACCAGCCGTTAATTTTGATTTAACAAATGCCAAATCCCTGCCTTGCGCACGATATTCAGTTTCTGTGTTGATTATATCACAAAGCTCACTTCTCAAGAGTGCAAAGTGACTAACAACTGCAATATCTTTAGTTTTTTCCATTATAAATTGTTCTGGCGCTTCCTTCTTTGTTCTTCAAACACGAACTGAACTATCTTTTCACGCTCTTTTTCATTTTTAAATACGAACTGTACTCTATTATGATAAAGATCTGTCCTGTCTTTTACTGGCTCTGATGCAATAACATATCCAATAACCATGATATCCTGCTTATCATCTTCAGGACCTATCTGGAAAAGATACAGATTATATACATCAGTTCTCACTTTGTATGGAGTAGAATATCTGATACCACCACCACTTATATCAAGTATTGTTCCATAATCAGGCAAAGTATCATCATTTTTTGTTGCTTTTTGAATTTCTGTAATAGTTCCAAGATTTGCAACTTCATTTGAAATCTCTACAAAGTCAACTGGAATACTGCAGCTTTCTCTGTAATACTCTCTTCTTTGGAACTTCGCTGTTTTAGATGTAAGGGCAAGTACATTTAATAGTATCTCGCCTTCCTTTTTTCTTCCAATACACTGGCCTTCCGCTCTGTAAAGACCATACTCTGTAACAAAAATAAAATCATATCGAAGATTTTGCTCCAATAATTTAGGAAGTCCGGCAACAATTGGCACTGTAACAACAATTATATCTTTTTTATGATCTACATCTGCTACCTTTGTGACAAAAAACTGGCTTTTTACTACTTCATTTTCTTCACGTCTTGCCTGCTGTAATACACGTATTTCAACCTTACATCCAACTGATATAATCTCTGGTACCATTACTTCCCCTTTCTGAAAAAGCCACCAAAAATCTGTCCAAGTGACATCTTTTTATCCATAACAGCTTCTTCTTTTCTCTCAAGATTTCCCGCAATAAGATTAAACGCTTTTGCAGACTTTGAGGTTGGATAATCTATTGTAACTAACTGCTGAAGTCTTACTGCCTTTTCAAGAGTCACATCCTGAGGAATCATTCCAAGATATGCAAGACTTCCACCTAAAAACTGAGAAACCACAGTCTGAAGTTTTTCATATACAAGCTGACCTTCTGCATAAGAAGTCACCTTATTTGCGACAACATGAACTACTGCATTCTTCTTTACGAATCCCTCATTTTTATAAAGGGCTTTCATAAGCGAATATGAATCAGTAAGACTCGATGGTTCTGGAGTTGACACTAATATTATTTCAGGGCTTGAAAGTACAAATGAAAGTACAGAATCTGAAACACCTGCACCTGTATCAACTATAAGTATGTCGCACATTTTTCCAAGTTCGGTCAAATTATGAACAAGGAAATTTATCTGATCAGCATTAAGATTGTTAAGACCTACAATACCCGATCCTCCGGAAATAAAACCTATTCCCATTGGTCCTTCAGTTATTACATCCTTAATGCTCATTCCTCTATAAATGACATCCGAAAGGTTATGTTTTGGAATGGCGCCAAACATTACCTCTACGTTTGCAAGTCCTAAATCCGCATCAAAAATGATGACCTTTTTGCCCATCTTAGTAAATTCAACTGCAAGATTTACAGACATGTTGGACTTACCAACACCTCCCTTACCACTTGTAATTGTAATTACACGCGCATTTTTTTCTTCTGCAGGTGTAGCTTTATTCTTTTGTGAAAAGGCGGCTCTTAAGCCTTCGGCCTGATCCATCTACTACTTGCCTCCAAGAAGATGCTTAACAATTTTCTGCGTATCTAAAACTTCAATATCATCTGGAACATTCTGTCCAATTGCTGTATATGAAATATCACTGCCTGTGTATAACTTTAAGTTGAGGATATTTCCATAACTTTCAGTTTCATCAAGCTTTGTGAAAATGAGCTTGTACTCTGAAATCTCACGATAAGAATCTGCAATTTCCAAAAGATCTTTATACTTTGTTGTTGAAGATAAAACAAGGTAAACTTCCTTGTTATATCCTTCATCTAAAGCGTCCATCATAGCCTTAAGATCATTCTTTTGAGATTCATTTTTATGAGAAAATCCTGCGGTATCTACAAGAATCAAATCTGCATCTGACTGCTCTTCAATAGCCTGATTTATATCGGCACTTGAATAAACAATACCTATTGGCAAATTCATAATACTTGCATAATTTTTGAGCTGTTCAAATGCAGCTATTCTATAAGTATCAGCAGTAAGAAGGGCAACTTTCTTTCCCTCCAATGCATATTTTGCCGCAATCTTTGATAAGGTAGTTGTCTTTCCAACACCTGTAGGTCCAATGAAAAATACAACCTTTGGAGCATTCTCAATATTTCCGATAACAGCAGGTTTACCCAATAAAAGAACCATCTTCTGATATATATTGGAAATAAGATAATCAATACTGCTTCCGTCTTTTAAGGTTTTACCAACTTCATCCAGAATCATATTGACGTATTTTTCATCCACTTCATTTTCAAGAAGTGTGTTATAAATCATTCGAAGATATCCTGCATTTTTTCCCTGAGGCTTTTCTTCCACAGCTTCTGGTGGCACCTGTGGTGTTACATGGGATGCAGAATATTTATCCATAGCTGAAACCATGGTTTTTGCCTTTATAAGAGTATTTTCTGGCTTAACAGAAGGCTCATCTGGCTTTTTAGGCATTGCTTCTTCCCTGTTCGGATTCTTAATTGGCGGAATCTTTGGTTTATCCTCGGTATTCTGCACAATTTTAGATACTTCACCAATCGCACCAAGCCAATCCTCTCCAAGAGGTGGAGGCACAAGTGCTGGACCCTTAGGAAGCTCGATTTTTTCATCAACAACAGCATCAAACCCAGACTTTGGAAGTGGCTTTGGCTCTGAAAAGGCTTTTTCTACAGACTGATTTTGTCCGTCTTCTACTGCTGCAGTAACTTCAAAAACTCCTGGCTTAAGTTTAAGCATGCCACTTAACCCCTTCGCAGGAATCTCTTTTACATTCATTATGACAACGTTAGGTCCCATCTCCTTCTTTGCGATTTCGATGGCCTCGTCTTTAGTTTTTCCCTGAAACTTATTGATAATCATTTACGCACTCACCATTCCAACGGACTGAAGTTCAACATCTGACTCTACTTCGTTGTAAGAAACAACTATTAGTTCCTTAAGATAATCCTCTGTCATCTTTTTAAAGTACATTCTGACGATAGGACTTGTAATAATAATTGGATTTTTACCTGCTTCTTCAAGCTTATGTATCTGTTCTTCAAGAGAAGCAATAATAGCCTTAACTCTCTCTGGATCAAGTGTCATATATGCGCCCTGCTCAGTATTTTTAATTGAACCCATGATTTCCTGCTCAATCTTTGGATCAAGAGTTACTACGCTGGTAGTTTCATTTGAAGCAAAATATTTTCCGGAAATAGCTCTTTTTAGAGACTGGCGAACATACTCTGTAAGAACATCGGTATCTCTTGTTGTAGCAGCATGATCAGCCAATGTTTCAAAAATAGTCAAAAGATCTCGAATCGAAATACCTTCTCTTAACAAATTCTGAAGAACCTTCTGAATTTCTCCAAGGCCTAAAAGCTTAGGTGTAAGTTCATCAACAAGAACAGGATTAGTATCCTTAAGATTATTGACAAGGTTCTGTACATCCTGACGGGTAAGAAGCTCTGCAATATGCTCTCTTATTATCTCAGTAAGATGTGTTGCAATAATTGAAGGTGGATCAACAACTGTATAACCTAAAGACTCTGCTCTTTCTCTTTGAGCTTCTGTAATCCAAAGGGCTGGTAAATGGAATGAAGGCTCAAATGTAGGAATACCTGAAATTTCTTCCTCTACATATCCTGGATTCATTGCCATATAGTGATCAAAAAGGATTTCACCCTCAGTAACCTGAATGCCCTTGATTTTTATAATATACTGGTTTGGATTAAGCTGAATATTATCTCGAAGACGGATAATAGGAACAACAGTACCAAGCTCAATAGCAACCTGACGACGAATCATAACAACACGGTCAAGAAGGTCTCCGCCCTGATTTACATCTGCAAGAGGAATGATTCCGTAACCAAACTCAAGCTCAATTGGGTCAACCTGAAGAAGCGAAACAACATTCTCCGGTCTTCTGATTTCTTCTGCTTCTGTCTCTTCTGTAGCAGCTTCCTCTTCCACTTTTTCTTCTGCAATATTCTTAGCAATCGCGTTTCCTGCCACGATAAGCAAAATTCCTAATGCACCAAATAACACAATATTTAAAGGTGTGATTATACCAAGAACAGTAAGGGAAGCACCTACGATATACAAAACCTTTGGAATACCAAAAAGCTGAGAAACAAGGGTCTCTGTAAAGTCCTGATCTTTTGAACCTTTTGTTACAAGGATACCTGTTGAAAGCGAAATAAGAAGCGAAGGAATCTGTGAACAAAGTCCATCACCTATGGTCAAAAGACCGTAAGCTGCAATAGCATCAGAAAAGCTTGCACCGCCCATAACTCCCATAATTGTTCCACCAATAAGGTTGATGAAAGTAATAATAAGACCTGCAGTAGCATCTCCCTTTACATACTTGGTAGCACCATCCATGCTACCGAAGAAGTTTGATTCTTCCTGGATAATATTACGTCTCTTTTTGGCTTCGACATCATCGATTGCACCGGTATTAAGGTCAGCGTCAATTGCCATCTGCTTACCAGCCATAGCATCGAGTGTGAATCGTGCTGTTACCTCTGATACACGCTCTGAACCTTTATTGATTACAACGAACTGAATAATAAGAAGAACTATAAAGATAATGGTACCGATGACAAGGTCACCACCACCTACGAATGAACCGAATGTTTCAACGACGTTTCCAGCATATCCATCTCTTAAAATAAGTCTTGTTGAGGATACGTTAAGCGAAATTCTAAAAATTGTCGTGAACAAAAGAAGCGTTGGGTAAAACGCCATATCCAGAACATTATGTACAAAAAGTGAATTGAAAAGAACTACTAATGCTATGCCGATATTAACAGCAAGCATAATATCAAGAAGGATAGAAGGAATGGGAATGATAAAGAATATAACTGCTGCAAGCAGATATACACCAATGAATATATCGGTTCTAGATATACCCTTTCCGTTCACTCATTCATCCTTTCTAAGATGCCTGTCTAAATTTATCCAAAGTAGCAAGAATCTGTGCAACCGGCTCATAAAGCTCTGGTGGAATAGCCTCTCCTACATCGTATAAATTAAGTGCTCTCGCTAAAGGCTTATTCTCAACAATGGAGATTCCATTTTCTCTTGCTATTTCTTTTATCTTCTGAGCAACATAATCCTGACCCTTCGCAACTATAACAGGAGCCGAATTTTCCTGTGGGTCATACTTGACTCCGACTGCAATGTGGGTAGGGTTTGTAATAACAACATCAGCCTGTGGAACACTTTGCATCATTCTTCGACGTGACGCTTCCATCATACGCTGCTTCTGACGACCTTTAATCTGAGGATCACCTTCAGTATTTTTGTACTCATCCTTGATTTCCTGTTTGGTCATCTTAATATTTTCATTAAATCTGTATCTTTGATAGAAGAAATCAATCGCACCGATAATAAGATACACAAGACTAATCTTAAGACCGGTATCAATGATTATTCCTCCAACAAGACCAATTGCTGAAAATAAATCAATATCATATAAAAACAAAAGGTTGTTAGCTTCACCTTTTATATTGTTATAGGCAATGATAAAAATCAAAGCTATCTTTAGAATACTTTTCAAAAGTTCAAAAAGTGTCTCTTTTGAAAACATTCTTTTAAATCCGTTTAGTGGATTAAACTTATCAAACTTTGGCTTCATCGGATCCCAGCTTATTTTAAATCTAAACTGAATCATATTTGAACCAATTGATATTGCCACTCCAGCTATAAAAAATGGAAGGCAGGCCATTAAAACAAAATAAATTCCGTGAATTATAAGGCTTCTAATTTCAATATTTGAAATAGACTTACTATTACTGGTGACAAATTCTGGAATTAAAGTGTATGCCCATTTAAAAGCATCCATGAAATAATTGCCAATTGTTCCTACATATATCTTAAGGCAAAGAAATAACGCGGTAAGTCCAAGTGCATTCGATACCTCTTTACTCTTGGCAACTTTACCTTCTTTTCGGGTATCGTCCTTTTTCTTCGCAGTAGGCTCTTCGGTCTTCTCTCCGCCCGGTCCTTCCTGTGCAAAGAACTGTAAGTTGTAGGAAAGCAAATACTCTGTCAAGGCATCATTCCTTCTATCATCGACACAATCATTATTCGCATCTCGGTAAACACCATCTCAGCCATCTTCGGAATAAGAACTATGGTCAAAAATAAAAGCACATATCCTGTAAGAACTTTTATCTGAATACCAATCGCAAACATATTCATCTGAGGTGCTACTCTTGCCATAATTCCAAGAACACAGTTAAGAATCATTATGCATGAAAAAATAGGCAGGGTAATACGAAATGCTATACTGAAAAGCTGGATTATAAACGAGACGAATGAAGCCATCAAAGAGTCCCAATTAAATACTGCACCTGCAATAGGAACTACCTGATAACTATCTACAAAAGCTCTCAAAATGAACTGATACATGTCTGAAACAATAAGTAAAAGTAACAGAACATAGTTGTAGAAAGTTGATGTTAATGTAGACTGTACACCGTTTTGTGGGTCATACTCTGTCGCCATTGCAAGTCCCATATGTGTATCAATCTGATTGCCTGCAAATAGCACAATGTAATTGCAGACATTTGCTCCAAACCCTATAAATAATCCAACACACACTTCTTTAACAACAAGAACGCCATATCCTATTGAAGTGTCATAGTAGGGAATTCCTGAAAAATCGACCACGTTCATAAGAAGAATCGATATTAAAGCAGAAAGACCTACTTTTGCCATACGCGGCACATTTCTTGTTGAAAAAAATGGGGCCACGGCCACGAAGGCTGTAACCCGGACCAAAATCAGTAAAAAATGTTCAAATGTAAAAAGTGTAAACGATAAATCTACCATCTGAACTAACTGATATATACACTAAAATTCGTCCATAAATCTGTGATATAGGTAACAATATTATTCAGGATAAAATTACCAAATATCATAAGACCTGCCATTACTGCCACCATCTTTGGCACGAATGTTAAGGTCTGCTCCTGAATAGATGTAATTGTCTGAAAAATGCTGACAATCAAACCTATAATAAGCGAAATAAGCAATGGTGGAAGTGAGCAGATAATTATGTTGTAAATGGCATCTCTTGCGATGTCTAAAACCATTCCTTCAGACATATATCTCTCCTATCTACCTAAATGTCTTTACAAGACTTCCAATGATAAGTTCCCATCCATCTGCCATTACAAAAAGTAAAATCTTAAACGGCAGGGAGATTGTTGTGGGTGGCAACATCATCATACCCATCGACATAAGTACCGAAGAAACAACCATATCGATGACAATAAATGGAATATAAATCAAAAATCCAATAATGAACGCTGTACGAAGCTCACTTAATATAAAGCTTGGAATTAAAACTCTGTTTGGAACATCAGTGTATTCTTCGTATGTTTCTCCAGACATATCAATAAAAAGATTTAAATCCTTTATCTGAGTCTGCTCAAACATGAATTCACGTATAGGCTCCATTCCAATCTGAAAAGCTTCTCTTTGATCAATCGTACCCTCATCAAGTGGAACTATAGCTTTCTCATAAACCTGTGAAAAAGTAGGCCACATAATAAAAAGGGTTAAAAACAAAGCAAGACCTACAAGCACCTGGTTCGGTGGAGAGGTCTGAGTACCAATAGCAGCTCTTGTAAAATGCAAAACAACAATGGTTCTGGTAAAGCTTGTAAGCATTACCAAAATCGATGGTGCTAAAGAGATAACAGTAAGAACAAGAAGTATCCTGATTGGGGATGACAGTCTTGTTGCATCTGCATTGTATGTAAGAGCAAATACATTGTGGTCTGAGCTTATATTATCGCTCACCTCTGCATGCTCTCCCCTTTCAATATCCATATCAGCGATATCGCCAGGGGTAATCTCCTGCACAGCTTCAGTTTCAGCCGCTATTGCAGTATTCTGTTGGAAAAATAATGCTGCTGCAGTACACAAAAAGCATGCTGAAAAAAGCAGCAAAACCCTAAGAAGGGCTGTCTTAGCTTTTGTCATTTTTTTCCTTAACCTTATCCAAAAGATCCTTAAAGTTAGATGAAAGAGGCTTAGGCTCATTCTTAACTATATCATCTCTTAAATCTTCTTCAGTAAGCTGCATAACTGTAGAAATTTCGTTCTTTCCAACAGCGATAACTGCATACTTAGTCTTACCTACCTTGATCAATTGCAGATAACTATTGTTTGCAATTCTGCAGCTTTCTATAATTTGAAGATTATTTCCTGCGGTCTGTTGTTTTTGGAAGCCTGCAATCCACTTTGTCACATAATAACAAAGAGCCAAGACTCCAACAAAAACCAGAAGAACAACTATAAGTTGCCCAACTCCACCTGCGGAAGAGGATCCGGTTACAGTTAAAGGCATTTATTAACCTACTACCTTCTTTACAGCCTCAATAACACGCTCTGCCTGGAATGGCTTAACGATGAAATCCTTTGCACCAGACTGAATAGCCTCGATAACCATTGCCTGCTGACCCATAGCTGAGCACATGATTACGCTTGCATTAGGATCGCTCTCTTTGATTTTCTTAAGTGCCTGGATACCGTCCATTTCTGGCATGGTAATATCCATGAGTACTAAATCTGGTGAAGTCTCCTTGTACTTGTCAACAGCAACCATGCCATTCTCTGCTTCACCTGCGATATTGTAGCCATTCTTGGTGAGAATGTCTTTAATCATCATTCTCATGAAAGCTGCATCATCACAAATTAAAATATTCTTTGCCATTTTGAATCTCCTTTTTAAAGTGGCTTAAAAAATTTCCTAAAAATTATTTAACAATTTCAGTGATTCGAACTCCAAAGCTCTCCTCAATAACTACAACCTCGCCTTTGGCTACATACTTACCATTAACGAGAACATCGATTGCCTCACCTGCAATCTTGTTAAGCTCGATAATTGTACCAGGTGCAAAATCAAGAATGTCCTGAATTGACTTTTTGGTACGACCAAGCTCAACTGTAACCTCAAGAGGTACATCCATGATGAGATCAATGTTTTCAGGCTGATAAGAGTTGTCGTAAACACCGACAAACGGTGAAAACTGTGCTGCCTGAACATTGACTGGCTGTCCATACATTGACGGGTCCATCATCATCATTGGCTGACCCTGCATAGGCTGCATCATCGGCTGTCCCATTGGCTGCTGCATCATAGGTTGTGGAGCTGCCTGCGGAGCCGGTTGTGGGGCTGCCTGCGGAGCTGCTGGTGCAGGTGCCGGAGCTGCTGCTTCTGTCTGCTTAGAGCCGATATCGTCCATTGTGGCGCCGATATCTTCCTCCATAGTCGATGTTATACCTCTACACATATCCTTAGCAAAAGAATATGGATAAAGCTGCATAATCTCACTATCAATAAGATCGCCAATCTGCATTCTGAATGAGATTTTAACGAATCTGTTTGATAAGAAGTTATCAATTATACCCTCATCAACGTCATCATGCAAATCTATTAAGTCTGCTTTCGGTGGGCTGATATCGATAGTTTTATTGAGCATAGATGAAAGGGAAGTCGCACTAGATCCCATCATCTGGTTCATCGCTTCAGAAATCGCTGAAAGATGAAGCTCACCGAGTTCGCCGTCTGTATTTGAACCATCACCACCCATCATAAGGTCTGTGATGATCTTTACATCATTTTCTCTAAGTACGAGAATGTTGCTGCCGTCAAGACCGACCGTGTATGCGATTCGGATGAATACGCAAGGTTTTTCGTACATCGAAACTATCTCATCCCAGGAACCATCTGTTACCTTTGGAGTCGAAATTTCAACCTTGCGATTGACAAGTGAGAAAAGTGTTGTCGCAGCGGTTCCCATACTGATGTTGGAAATCTCGCCGATTGTATCTTTTTCATCATTTGTCAGAGTCTCGGCAGAATCACCAGAACCTGCTGTGTCTTCCGGAACACCACCTGCTAAAAGAGCATTTATCTGGTCCTGGGATAAAACGCCATCGCTCATACGCTTACTCCTCTCTTATCACGGATGTGACTCTAACAGCATAATCTTTACCATTAGCGCCAGGAAGTGCCGTGAATTTTTTAATATTTCCAACGTAAACATCAAGTTCAGAGTCTACTCTGGAATCAAGGCGAATGATATCACCCACCTGAAGTGTCGCAAAATCATTTACCGAAATTTCACTGTTGCCAAGCACAGCCTTAACAGGAATCTCCGCCTTTGAGATAAGATCTGCTATCTCTTCTCTGTGGCTCATCTCATCTTTTTCGGTCATGTTTGCATACCAGAATTTGGTATTAAGTTTCTCCATAACTGTCTCAAGAGTAAGATATGGAAGACATACATTCATAAGTCCTTCAACATCACCAATCTTTATATTGACAGTTACTATTGCAATCATTTCTGAAGGCGAAATAATCTGTGCAAACTGTGAGTTTGTCTCTATCCTTTCAAGTCTTGGGTGTATATCCAAAACGTTTTCCCAAGGCTCGCGTAATAGCTCCACACATACCGACATAATTCTCTCAATAATAAGAAGCTCAATCTCGGTATATTCTCTATTTTTATCCATCGGAACACCAACACCACCAAGCATTCGGTCAATGATAGCGTATCCAAGATTTGTCGCCATCTCCATAAGAATATTTCCCTGAAGTGGTGCAAAATCAACAACTCCCAAAAGCACTGGATTTGAAAGTGCATTAGAAAACTCGAGGTAGGTAACAGCCTCTGAGTTCATAACCTCGACCTGTATATTTTTACGAAGATAAATAGGCAGGTTAGTCGAGAGGAGTCGGCCATAATGCTCAAAAATAATCTCAAGAGTACGAAGGTGCTCTTTAGAGAACTTCGAAGGGCGGGCAAAGTCATAATTCTTTACCTGCTTTTCCCCGGAGTCTTTAATCTCCTCAACATCCAGCTCACCGCTGTTAAGGGCTTGCAGGAGGCTGTCTATTTCGTTTTGGGAAAGGACTTCACCCATTTTTACTCCAAATTACTGATAAGTTGCGCCTGTGAAATCAACACCTACAACAAGATCTGAGCCAAATATATCCTGAAGGTCAAGAAGAATCTGTTCCTGAGCTTCTGCAGGATTTGTACGCATCTCATCGATAGTATAATTACATACTACAGCGTTGATTGTACTCTTTACTAAACTCTCTTTTTCTGTGAATGTTGCTCCATAAACAGCATATCCATCAGATGAAGTATCAAGAGAAATTGCCACATTTAATACCGCATAGTGAGTAACTCCATCACCGCTATCCTTAAGAGTGATGGTCATAGCCTCTGAAACATCTATAACCTGGATATTCTCAAGAGCAACTCTGTTTGCGTTCGAAACAATATCACCTGATGTAAGCTCAAGATCGATTGCCTCTGCTACCTTGTCGATAAGGTCATTAGCCTTTTTTGTCTGTGGAAGAACTGTAATTAAAAGTACCGCAGTAACAATTAAGTTAGCTAAAACTAAAACCAAAATAAGTACTGAAATTAAATTCTTTTTCATGATTATCCTTCCTATCTGGATTCAGCATTCTTTGAATTAAAGCTGTTGTAAATCTTAATCTCTACACGTCTGTTCTTTGCTCTTCCATCAACTGTGGTGTTATCTGCTATTGGGCAGAACTCACCGCGACCAGATGACTTAATATTAGCATCAGGAACTGAAGTTATATCTCTAAAGTACTTAGCAACAAACATCGCTCTGTACATTGAAAGTGCTTCGTTATCCTCAAATTTTGCCGAATGGATTGGCACATTATCTGTATGACCTTCAACTTCAACAATGTTGCTTCCGAAGTTGTCAATAATGCCACCAAGCTTATCCATAAGAGCAGTTCCCTCTGGGCTTACAACTGCTTCACCAGAGTCAAATAAAAGTGCTCCATTAAGTGTGATTTCTACATATTCACCGTTGAAGGTAACTTCCATCTGCTGACGGATACCAAATTTTTCAGCAAGACTTTCAATTTCCTGAGCCATTCTTTCTGACTCTTTTAATCCCTGCTCATTAAAGGCTTCTGATATAGCTTCATCTGAATACTGCTCTGCAAGCTGATTAGCCATATCGGACTCACTTGCGCCCTCTGAACCTATCTCACCATCTTCAGATCCTTCTACATCATAAGCAGTATTGAAATACTCATCAAACTGCTCCATTACAGAGATACCAGATGATATTAATACGCCGTCACCTACAGTATTTCCGCTAGCCGATAAAACCGAAAAGTTATTTTTAAATGATGCTACTATCTGCTCAAACTTCTGTGCATCTACGGTTGACATAGAGAACAAAAGAACGAAGAAACATAGCAAAAGGTTCATCAGGTCGGAGAATGTCGCCATCCATGCAGGCGAGCCTTTAGGAGCTTCTTCCTGTTTTTCTTTAGCCAAGGTTACTCTCCACCTCCTCCGCCGCCTTCTTCAGCTGCGATAGCTTCACGCTGTGCTGGAGAAAGGAAGCTCTTAAGCTTCTCTTCGATTACTCGTGGGTTCTCTCCTGCCTGTATTGACAAAAGACCTTCCACTGCCATCTCTTTGAGCATTACCTCAATAGAATTATCAACACCAAGCTTGGCTGCGGTAGGACCGGTCAGCCAGTTAGCGATAAGTGATCCATAAAGTGTAGTAAGGAGTGCAACCGCCATGTTAGGTCCGATGGTGGAAGAATCCTCAAGGTTCTGGAGCATGTTAACAAGTCCAACGAGGGTACCAATCATACCCCATGCAGGTCCCATCTCACCCCATTTTTCCCAGAATGAAATGATTGTTTTATGGCGACCCTCCATACTTGAAAGATCAGTCTCCATAATTCCTCGAACAAGCTCAGGGTCAGTACCATCTACTACAAGCATGATTCCTTTCTTAAGGAATGCATCCTCGATATCTGATGATGCTTCTTCAAGAGCCAAAAGACCTTCTTTACGAGATACGTTTGAAAGTCTGATAATTGTAGAAATTGTTTCCGCTGCATTACCTGCAGGCTCTTTAATCGAAACGGTAATACCTGTAAGACCAGATATGAAAACTGGCAATTTGTTACAGCCTAATGTAGCTGCAAGTGAACCACCAATTGTGATGATGACTGAAGGTACATCGACGAAGTTGCCAAGTGCGGCAACACCACCGGAAGAAATGATACCGAAAAGTACCATTACAACACCGATTACAATTCCAAGTAAAGACGCTATATCCAAAGCTTTATCTCCTGCCAATTCCCTTTGGCGCAACAAAACAATTGTAAAAATGCATAAAGATACAGATTTACATAATAATAGTTAGTATCATTTTAATCGATTTGGGTACAATTGTCTACAAAAATTAGACTAAAAGACTAGAAAAAATAGGAGCTTGGGACAATAGTCCTACCCCTCTGTTTAATGCTCTTTTATGACAGCACCATTATAGCACAAAAAAGGGGGCAAGGATATACATTTTCACAAGTTTCCGTGTGTAGGAAACGTTGAAAATTATATCCTGCCCCTCTTGCTAGAAGTTATTATCTCTTAAGGTTGATGAGTTCTTCAAGAAGTGTATCAGAAGTTGTGATAATTCTTGAGTTAGCCTGGAAACCTCTCTGAGTGGTAATCATGTCGGTAAACTCGGTTGAAAGGTCTACGTTTGACATTTCAAGTGCTCCTGTTACCATGCTACCACCATCAGCTGTTACGTCAACACCGATACCATCAAAGTCACCTGAGTTAAGGGTTGCCTTAAAGAGTGACTGTCCTACTGCTTCAAGACCAGATGCATTTGCAAACTGTGCTACTGGAATCTGACCTAAAAGTGTAGTGTTACCGTTGTCATATGTACCATAGATGCAACCAGATGCATCGATTGAAAGTCCGGTAAGTGCACCGAGTGCTTTACCAAGACCGTTGATACCATCCTGTGCACCACGGGTCATACCCATTGAAGAAGTACCTTTGTTGTCATAGCTAAGAACTGATGAGCAGTCTACGTTGATATCTGAGAATACGCCACGCTCATTTGCTGCACCATATGCAGTAAGCACAGAAGTGTTTAAGGTTAAGTTTGTAAGGCCAGTGTTACCTGTATCGGTAGCATTTCCTACCCACCAGAGTGCACCGTTGCCCTTGCCGTTTGCATTCTCAAGGTCAAACTTCATGGTGTTAAATACAGAAGGCTCTGATACTACAAATGTACCTGTATCATCGATTGTTCCTGTTGTTCCGGTTGTTGCTGCAATCGACTGTGCTATAGTCTCTGAAACTCCATAAATCTGAGCAATTGACTTAAATACAGTCTGGGTTGGAGTGGTCTGAGTTGTGAAGTTATATCCTAATGCACCTGAACCACCTGGATCAGTGATTGGTGTACCACCAATTCTTGCATAATAAACTGAACCATCCTTGGTATAAGTAAGATCTGTTCCGCTCACACTAAATCCATCAGTCACAACTGGAGAATACTTTGTGGTCTTTGTACCAGGAGTACCAAATAAATCTGCCACGCTGTGAGTAGGATCTTCTGCAAGATACTCTTCTAAGATATCCTTGCTCTTTGAATCGTAGATATTCTTAAGCTCGATTGTGTATTCACCCTTATCTGCATCAGTAACCTTTACAGCAAACTTAGCGGTATAAGAATAACCAAGTGAATCATAGAAGTTAAGATTCATTGCGTAACCATCATCTGAGTTTACATCGGTATCATTCTTATCAAGTACGCCTGAGATGTATGACTCTGTTGTAGCTTCTGGAGCTGAAGTACGAGCATCAGCATTCATAATCTGAAGCTTTGATACGGTATCTTTCTTAATCTCATGAGTAGTAGGATCAACCTGCCAACCCATTACGTAGTAACCATTTGAACCCATAACAAGGTTACCAGCTGCATCAACTGTAAATGAACCAGCTCTTGTAAAGAAGTTCTCGGTACCGTTGTTTACGATAAAGAAGTTTGTGGTAGAACCATCAGAAAGCTTAAGGTCGAATGCACCACCAGTAGTCTGGTTAGCACCACCTGTTGTAATTGAAATGTTGGTAGAAGCAGTTTTTGAACCAAGACCTACCTGCTTAGCATTGATACCACCAATGTTAGCTCCAGGACCAGATGCGCCCTGAGTATTCTGGTATAAAAGATCTGAGAATGTAACTGCTGAAGATTTGAATCCGACGGTGTTAACGTTAGCAATATTGTTACCGATAACGTCCATCTTGGTCTGGTGAGTCTTAAGACCGGCTACACCAGAGTAAAGTGCTCTCATCATAAGGCATTTCCTCCGTTTTGAGGATGGCCTCCGTTTTGCCCCATCTGTCAGTCAAGGGCTATAACCTCCATAAGGTCCGGCTATGCTATAACGGCGCCATCAATGTTTGTGTAAATGTTTTCCTGTGCCTGAGTTGAATCCATTGCTGTAATAACGGTCTGATTTGGAACGTTTACTATGAATGCAAGTGAGTCAACCAAAACTAATGAATCCTTGATTCCTTTTTCGCTTGCCATCTCCACGCCCTGATTAAGTCTTAGGCTCTGCTCTGCCGAAAGACTGATGTCTCTTTCACCAAGTCTTGCAGTAGCGTGCTTTGAAAACTTAAGGGTAGAATTTGCAGGAACCGGATTAGCTTTCTGGGATAATAAATCCCCGAAGGAAAGACCGTTGAAGGTGGCCGCACTGCCGGCCCCTTTGGTCTTATTATCCAGAAACTGATTCGTTACCTGTTCGATGGAAGTGAAGTTGTTGCTTATACTATTCATAAGCCTACCTCCTTGTAGTAACGTCGTTACTCCGTAGCCTCTTCGGCTTCACTATTAACATTATCGGTTATTCCCGCTAAAATCTTTAGTGCTTTCATACGATCTTCTAATTTTTCGAACGCTTCAACCGAAGACTGTGGGATAAACTGCTTTGTGTAGTCATTCATGCTGTCTAAAGCTTCACGAACAGCTATTAGTTTATCCTCATCCTGAAGAGTTAAAACATTCATTGCCGGAAGATTTCCCACTGCTTTTACAAATGTATCAGCCTGAGAAACCGCATCAACATATCCTTTTTCTGCTACTCTCTCAAGATCCTCGATGCTGTAAAGATTATCATTTACTGAAAGAAAAGCTTTTCCTTCTTCGTATTTAATAAAATCAACAGTACCTGATACATAATTTGTATTTCCTGTAGAATCAACAGTCTTTAAGACTACATACTGACCAACAAGACCTGCAGCCTGCATTGACTGAACTTCGCTCTCCATGGTCTGCATCTCTTCAACCTGTGAGAATGTAGCCATCTGAGAAACCCACTCGGTATTCTGGGTTGGCTCAAGAGGATCCTGATACTGCATTTCAGCAACCAAGAGCTTAAGAAACATCTCAGTATCATATGTAGCATCTTTTGCCTTTTTTTCTTCAACCTTCTGTGAACCAGTAGGATTTACTATCTTTCCATCTTCAACACTTTGAATTAATGGCATATAATACCTCTTTTCTACGCTGTAAGATTTACGGTGTTTCCTTCATCTGCCATCATCTGTGCAACAAGCATTTCCTCTTCTGACATAAGACCTGATAAAGAATCTAAGTCATTAAGATTTATATTTCTTCTTGCATTTGCTTTTTGCTCTGCCTGCTCACCCTGCTGCTGTTCATTAGAAAACTGATTATCTAAGTTTTCTTCAAACTCGTGAGCTGAAACAGTAACTTCAATGGCGTCAATCTTTACTCCCTGCTCATTTAAAGTATCCTTAAGGACAGCCATCTGAGCAGTAAGAGCTTCTTTAACATCCTCATTTTGTACAGTGATATGAGCAGCAACCTGTCCATTCTTATCTGATACAACTTTAAGAAGTAACTTACCAAGTTCTTCCGGATTTAAAATCATTTCAACAGAGTTTTCATTGTTTGACAGACTTACCTTTGTCTGCTCTACAATCTGTTCAATGATTTCTCTTGGATTAACCTGTGGCAATACTTCATTAGAGGAATAATCAGTAAATGTCTGATTTACATCTTCTACATTAGCATTAATTACTGTATGTTCATGATGCACAGTAACTTTGCTCTCTTTAGCGTCTTCTTTTTCTTCCTCGGAAGAATCGTCAGACTTTTCATTTGAAGAAGCTTTTGCATTACTTACCACAGTGACGGTTTCCTTTCCATCAGCTGAAGTATCAGTAACTTCCACCTCTCCGTTTTCATCCGTTTTTGTAACATGCTGGGTAATCTGAGTTGATTTGATATCATCAACATCATTTGATGCGATTGCATCCGAAGCCCCCTTACTAGGTCCAGCCTCGTCCAGGTTTGGAAGTACAGTAATTTCTTCTTCCGGCATCACCTCTGTATCAAGAAGTTCTGTCATCACCTGACTAAATTCATCAATTTGCATGTCATTTTGATTTGCAAAATCTGTAAAGATGTTTGTGATTTCTGTCTTAAGGTCTGCAAAAGACTCATCAAGTAAAACAGCTGTAACATCTTCGCTACCAGTAAGCTCTGTAACTACTTTTGCAAGGTTTGCTGGGTTAAGTAGATCTGCTGTAACTAAACCAAGCTGCTCAAGAACTTCTACTACCTCATCTTCTGTAACATCAAGTTCTTCTTCGATAGCATCTTTGACCTCTTTATCAAGATCCTTAGCTGCATCCTTAAGCTCAGCTTTCTTATCATCAGAAATTTCAGTAGGTTTTTCTGTAACCTTCTCTTTACCAGCGATTGCTGCACTCTGCTCTTTTTCATAGCTTACAGTGCTTGAAGAAGGTGCCATCTTATTTTCGCTCACCATAGAAGCTTTAAACTCATAACTTCCATTAGGTGATGGATTCGAAGATAACATCTCGCTAAAGTCAACGCCAGTAGCAATTTCTTCTGAAAGCTTGCTTACCTTGGTAACCAGATTCTGCGCGTCCATAAATCCTGTTATGTTTGCGCTAGTCATGCTTTCTCCTTTCTGTATTTAATTTTTTATCTTAACGGCCAAGCCGTAAGTTACGGATTAAGAATTTTGGTAATGCGGGCTGCCATATCAACATCCATCGCTGCTAAAATCTTGCCTCTTGCATCAGGTTCCATATTGTCAAGGATTTTAGCTACCAAAGAAATATCCTTCGTCATAGTATCGAAGATTGCTGCTGCAGCTGCCGGCTTCATGTTCGAATAGGTAGCCACATAATCTTCAAGCTCCTTTGAAACCTCATGTTCTGCCATTACTTCTCTATAGATTGAAGCGGCATTTGCAGGCTCAATTGCTTCATAATACTTCTGATATTCTTTTATATCGGGCGATCCGTCTCCAAAAACAACCTCTTTATAGAAATTTTCTTTTAAAATTTCAAATTCTTCCTGATTATTCTTGTAAACAACCAGCTGATTAACCTCTTCCTGAAGCTCCTCAATCTGCTTTACATAGCTTGAATTCGCCTTTTTCTGCTCCTCAAGCTGAGTTTCAAGAATCTTTATCTGATCAATTGCCTGATCTACATTTGAATATGGTGATTCTTCTACGTACTCTTCTACCTCTGGCAAAATTCGATTTATGTATGGCACATCCTTAAGCATAGGATATAAAACAGTAGAGCCAAATCCACCTACATCCATTTTGATAAGAATTGCAAAAATGACAATCCAAACCAATGCAATAATGAGAGCCACTATTGTCACTAAAATCTTACTGCCGACAGTATCCGGATTATCGTCACCAGCTTCTTCGTATTCTCTTTTCTGGGCTTCTTTCTGTTTAGCTTTTTCCAGCTTTTTTTCAGCCTTTGCGACATTTTTGTCTTTTTTTTCTTTTGCCATCCTAGACATCCCCTTTGTTATGGGTAAAGCTTATGAGCTGATCAATTTCTTTTGCTTCCTGTGCAGCTATATCTGCTTTAAATATCTCAAAATCTCGTTCTTTGAGATTTTCATGAGTCTTTCTTTCCATCATCACTTCATTTAGTCTTGCTCTTGCAAGTTCAAGCTCACGTTGAGCCTTATTAACTTCAAGCATCTGCGTTCTTATGAGCGACTTCATCGTGTTAATGGAAGTTTTTAAATTATTTATTTCTTTAATATCAAGATTGCCTTCCTGCGCTTCTTTAAGATCGGCGTAGTAACCAGCCTGTCTTGCATGTAGTTCTTCTAGCTTTTCTTCCTCTTCTGCAAGACGTCTTGCGGCGATTCCAAATTCGTTTTTTTCCTGGGTTTCCATTTTAATTTTTATGTCCAGGATATTTTGCATGCGATATCTGAATTTCGCCATTAATTACTCCCTGCCGTCACGCCAAAAATAGCACCAAGCATCTCAACCTCATCTTCAAAAGTAAACTTAGAATGAGTTTCCTGCAAAAGGAAGGTATTAACCTCACTTATCTTGTCTATAGCATAATCTATATCAGCATTCGAACCACGTTTATAAGCGCCGATATTTATAAGATCCTCAGCTTCAGTATATGTTGCAAGAACATTTTTAAGCTGACCTGATAGTTTTTTATGTTCAGGTGCTGCAACTGCGCTCATACATCTTGAAATAGAAGCAAGAACATCTATTGCCGGGTAATGGTTCTTTTGAGCTAAAGCTCTACTTAAAACAATATGACCATCTAAAATACTTCTTGCTGTATCTGTGATAGGTTCATTAAAATCGTCACCATCTACCAGAACAGTATAAAGCGCTGTAATCGATCCAATATCTGAATTACCAGCTCTTTCCAAAAGCTTTGGCATCTCTGAATAAACCGAAGGCGGATATCCTCTTGTAACAGGAGGCTCACCAGATGCAAGGCCAATCTCTCTTTGAGCCATCGAAAAACGGGTTAAAGAGTCCATCATAAGCAAAACATCTTTTCCCTGATCTCTAAAGTATTCAGCAATTGCTGTTGCGGTTTTAGCGGCATATTTTCTCATGAGTGCTGGCTTATCTGATGTTGCAACTACAACAACCGATCTTGCCATTCCCTCTGGGCCTAAGTCGTGTTCTATAAATTCTCTAACCTCACGACCTCGCTCTCCGATAAGCGCAATTACATTAATATCAGCTTTTGTATTTCTGGCAAACATACCCATAAGGGTGGATTTTCCAACACCAGAACCGGCAAATATTCCTATACGCTGACCCTTCCCAACAGTGATTAGGCCATCTACAGCTTTTACTCCAAGCGGAAGAACTTCGTGAATAATCTCCCTGTCCATTGGATCTGGAGGCATCGCATCCATAGGATATTCATCACTGCATGCAATTTCTTTTACGTCAGTAGGACGACCAATACCGTCTAAAGTATGTCCCAAAATCTCTGGACCAACGGGAACACTAAGTGGCTTATTTGTATTTTTAACTACGCAGCCTATTCCAATACCAGAGGAATCCTCAACCGGAGTAAGAAGTAATCTTTTATCTCTAAAACCAACAACCTCGGCGAGTACGCTTGCTTTTGTGACTGGGTCTGTCTCAATAACCACAACATCCCCGACCTTTGCGTCGGGGCCTGTAGATTCCATATTTAGACCTACAACTTTTTCTATTCTGCCAAGTTTATCAAAATAGGTTCGATCTTTTAGTGTTAAATATTTATCTCTTAATATGCTCATAAACTAATTTGAAAGAGCTTTTAAGTTTCTAAATAAATTTTTAAGCTGAACATCGCTTCCGCAATCGAAAACACCATGCTCTGTTTCTATGAGGCACTGCCCTTTTTCAAGAGAATTATCAGAAAGAATTTCCATAGTACAATCAGAGCTAACAAGTGATTTAAACTCATCAAGTCTTTCTCTCATATCAGACACTTCTTCTCTTGAAAATCTGATATGAAATTCCTTTGCATTATCTGCTTCATAAATAGTATTTTTAACCAGATAAACAAGAACTTCTTCTGAACCGGAAAGTTCAAGGCCAAACACTTTTTCAAAAACTGAAATGGTTGCCTCAACAACATCCTTTTCTATCTCATTAAATCTTTCTTCATACTCTATATTTAAGGCATTTAATCTCTCATCAAATTCTTTTTGATTTTCAGCTGCCATCTCATCCATCTGAGCTTTTCCAGCTAAAACGCCCTGATTAAAACCTTCATCGTATGCGTCTTTTTTTATGGCAACACACTCAGCCTCAGCATTTTCTTTTGCCTCAGCTAAAATATTTGCAGCTGACTCCTTCGCCGCATTTACAATCCTTGAAGCTTCCTCTTTTGCTATAGCCTCATAATCAACTGTAGGCTTAGCTGGAACCTCTTCAACATCCAAACTAGCAAAAACAAGACCCTCGGTGAATCCCGACTCATCCTCAGTGCGGGCAATCTCCTCTTGGGCCTCATCCTTAAGCTTTTGTTCTTCTTTTCTTTGGGCCAAGAGAGCTTCGACTACGCTATTTGTGTCAATCACCCTGGTTCCAACAGACTCTGGAAGATTAAACAACAATCTCGTCACCTCCGCCACGAGAAATTACAATCTCGCCAGCATCCTCGAGTTTTCTAATAACACCAACAATCTTCTGCTGAGCTTCTTCTACATCCTTCATACGAACAGGTCCCATGAACTCGATTTCTTCTCTTGTCATAGCTGCCATACGAGCTGACATGTTCTGGAAGATAACGTTCTGAACTTCCTCATTAGAACCTTTAAGTGCAACAGTAAGATCTGACTTGTCGACTTCGGAAACAACCTTCTGAATAGATCTGTTGTCGAGAAGAAGGATATCTTCGAATACGAACATCTTCTTTCTGATCTCGTCTGCAAGCTCTGGCTCTTCGATTTCGAGAGACTCCATGATGTGCTTTTCAGTACCACGGTCAACAGTATTAAGAATATTAACTACAGCATCTACGCCACCAGCGATGGTGTAATCCTGATTGATAAGCGATGAAAGCTTACGCTCAAGAACCCTTTCAACTTCCTTAATAACATCAGGACTTGTACGGTCCATAAGAGCAATTCTTTTAGCAACATCAGCCTGCTTTTCTGGAGATAATGCACCAAGAATAAGTGCAGCCTGATTTGAACTAAGGTATGAAAGAATCATAGCAATAGTCTGTGGGTGCTCATCCTGAATGAAGTTAAGTACCTGTGAAGGCTCTGTCTTACGTACAAACTCAAAAGGACGTACCTGTAAGGATGCAGTAAGCTTGGAAATAACATCCTGTGCCTTTTCTGCACCAAGAGCCTTATCAAGAAGCTCTTTAGCGTATGAGATACCACCCTCTGCTATGTACTGCTGAGCAAGACATACCTGATAGAATTCATTAATAACATCCTCTTTAAGCTGAGGAGAAATACTTCTGGTATTCGCAATTTCAAGAGTAAGCTCTTCAATTTCTTCCTCTTTGAGATGTTTAAAAATCTCTGCAGATTTTTCTGGCCCAAGTGCAATAAGAAGGACTGCGGCCTTTTGTACTCCATTTAATTCATCAGATGCCATCTTTAACCCCAATCCTCATTAAGCCAGTTACGAAGAAGCGATGCTACTGCTTCTGGCTGTTCATCTACAAACTGCTCTATAAGAAGTCTGGCTTCGGATTTCTCACTAAAGCCAATAGACTCAAGTTCCTCATCAGTCTCTCTTGTAGTTTCAAGAAGATCCTCAACAGATAATTCTGGTTCTGGCTCTTCCTCTTCTTCTTTGTTTCCTCGAAGAGTACGAAGAACAATGAAGCCAAGCATAAGGAATACCACAACTGCAAGTATGATCTGAAGGTAATCCTGAACTGTTCTTCCGCCACTAGAGTATTCAAAAAATGGAACATCATATGCAAGAATAGTAATCTTTTCAGGTGAAAAACCTGTTGCATTTGCAACTGCTGCATAAAGATCCTGATCAACTTCTGTCTTGGCAATCTGAATACCCTGAGTGTATTCATCAAATGACTGATCCCCAAGTGTTCCATTGTCTCTAAGAATATCTTCGTTGTACATTACATAGTTCGTAACAACTACAGTAACCGAAGATGCGTCATAATCAATATCTCCTACAGTGCCTCTTGTGGTAGTAATTCTCTCACTTGGAAGATAATTCTCTGTTATATCTGATATTGCTGTTGATGTCTGCTGATTATCTTCAAGAACATAAGTAGTATCATCATCATTTGTATCAGTACCTGGAACGCCACCACTTCCCGAATTAGATTCCTCTGTATATTCAGAACGACTATCAAGGTATCCCTGAGTCTGACCCTCATCAACATAGTAATGGTGATCTACTATTTCATTTTCATCAAACTTAACAACAAGATTAAGACCAACTGCACAGTTATCATAGACAGCAGTTCCTACAACAACATCCTTAACCTGGCCCTTTATAATGCTTTCAAGTTTTTGTCTTTGAGTAATCTGCGAATTTGCAATACCCATAATACTTGAAGAATCACCACCAGAGAAAAGAACATTTCCTGCATTATCCATGATGAGAATATTATCTGAAGTCTCATTTCCAAGACCTGTAGATATCCAGTTTGCAATACCGGCTGCTGTCTCCTGTGGCATCTCATAATCGAGTTTTAAAATAACATTTGCATAACTTTCTTCGTTCAAAGAAAGAATGGTTCCGTCATTATCCGGAATGCTCAAATTAACCTGAGCTGATGAAACTCCATCCATTGATGCAAGCTGTGATTCAAACCTTGACTCAAGATAGAGCTGATACTTCTTCTCTTTGTCTGCCTCTGTTGCAGAAAATCCACCCTCAAATACATCATTGATGCTGTAACCGTTTGAAGGGATGTTGTTTGTTCCAAGAAGGATTGATGCAGTAGCCTCATCCTCTTTTTTGATGGTGAATGTCATTCCATCATCAGACTGGGTAAATGAAATATTATTACCCTCAAGAAGAGACTTAATTGTAGCTGCTTCCTGGGCATTCTCCGCAGTTGCCAAAGTATAGAATTCCGGCTTGGTCGCAAAATAAACTGTTATTCCAACAGCAACCAAAACAACAGCAGCAAGACTTATGATAAGTGCCTTCTGCCTTGTGGTGAATTTAGCCCACCATTCCTGTATTTTGCTAATTAAATCCTGAATTCTCTCTGCCATTTTTTACTAAATCTGCATCTGCATAATATTGTTATATGCTTCCATCACATTATTTTTCACTGCAGTAGTGTACTGAAGTGAAATAAGAGCTTTTTGCTGTGCAATAAGAAGGTCATGTGTATTAGTTGACTCTCCCATCGCAAATTCAAGTTCTGCAGTCGATGCATCCATCTGAAGCTGGTTTGCATCGTCAATCTGACCTAAAACTTTTTTAAATAAAGTATCAAAACTTGAACCATTAACAACATTGTGAAGGTCATGTGTAGCCTTTTTTGCTATGGTGTCATTTGATACATTTGTAAGTCTCATTATGTCCATACTTTACCTTACTTTCCGATGTTAAGACCTGCCTGGGCCGATGCTTTAAGCGCATCGAAGGCTGTAGCACTTGCCTCATATGCTCTTGAGGCATCGATTAAGTTTGTCATTTCGGTAACAGTATTTACATTTGGGTAATGAACATAACCATTCTCATCTGCATCTGGATGTGATGGATCATATTCCATGATGTCATCTGTCTCGTTATCTTCAAAAACTTCTGCTACTTTTACACCATTTCCAGAATATTTTGTAGCTCTAGCTTTTGCATGAGATAAAACGTGACCGAATTTAGTACGCATCTCTTTTTCTTCAAAACGAACTACCTGACGCTTATATGGAGTGCCGTCCTCGGTACGTGTGGTGTTAACATTTGCAATATTTTCGGCAATTATATCCATACGGAACTGCTGAGCAGTCATACCGGATGCGGATATATCAAATCCCTGAAATAAACCCATAAGCTACCTCCTACTTCTGCATTGCAGCATTAAGCTGTGCGAACTGATTTGAGATAGAACCTGTAATCGCCTGATAACGAAGCTGCTCTGAAGCAAGCTCTACGTTCTCTGTAGCAATGTCTACATTGTTTCCATCAAGTCTGTATGAATAGCTTTCGTGATCCTCGTAAACAGGAGGATTAAGATGTCTTAAGTGAACATCATCTACTTTCTGGTCTAATGCGATATGCTTTGACTTTCCAAGCTCTCTTTTTAAGTAAAGCGCAAAATCAAGATCCTGGCGCTTGTAACCCGGAGTAGTCGCATTAGCAAGGTTATTTGCTATGATTTCCTCTCGCTTATAGCTGGCATCAGCAGCTTTATCAAGCACGTTTATATAATCAAACGCTTCTGAAGTAATCATTTTGCCTCCTTCCTTTGTATAAAAGGGCACAAAGATACTATTACCCTTTTATTCCTTTACATTATAGTGTATCTTGTGAAAAATGCAAGGGATTATTACCATATATTGTGGTTTTGATAGTGCAAAGGTACTAAATCGTACATTTTACCTCCAAACAAAAAGGGACTATAAAAGTCCCTTTTTACTAATAATTCAATCCTTTGAATATATGACAATATGCATTTTCTTATATATCGACGTTTTCTTTGAAAACTTCATCATAAATGACAGGATTTTTAATTTTTATATTTGTGCCTCTTGCCCCCATCGATCTTGATTCAATAATTCCGGCACTTTCAAGCTTACTAATACAGTTTATTATTATTGATCTTGTAATCTCATATTCTTCTGAAATTTTTGAAGTAACAATAAGTCCTCCTTCAATTGGAAGTACCTTAAACAAAGCTTTAGCAGCCATATATTCTTTATGTGACAAACTGTTTAAAGCACTTTTTACAGCTTCTAGATTTCTGTTTTTTTCATCCTGTTTCTGATTATTCTCGTTACCAAGAAGAAGGCTTAAAGCATTGGAAAAATATTCAGCTATAATTATATCCTCAATATCAAACGGATCATTTTCTCTTAAAATTATAACGCTCGCATATCTGCAGTTTTTAGTTTCAATAGGCAAAATAATTGCGAATGCATCTTTATTTTCATCAAGTCCAATTTCTCCAAGTCTAATATTCTCTTTGGTCGAAGCAAACTGTAATAAGGATGTATTTATATCTTCTGGCAGAATGTTCCCTATTGAAAAAGAGTCAACTTTTTTTGCAACTTCTACGCATTCTTCTACAACCCCATCTTTTAACACAAGATAAACATTGCCCATTATAAGCGAAGAAACAGTCCTCGCAAGCTCGCTAACGCAAGCTTTGTTTGAAGAACTGTTTCTTAATACATTACCTAGTTTTCTTGTTTTATCAAGTAACCTTGTGCTCATTATTCTTCCTGAAGATCCTCAGTATAACCACATTTTTCATCAGCACAAACCGCTTTTTTACCCTTAACTGTCATATACCCACCGCAGTTAGGACACTTCTTTTCAAGAGGCTTTGACCAACTCATGAAATCACACTCTGGTGCACTTTCACATCCAAAGTACCTTCTACCTTTTCTTGTAGTTCTATAAACAACATCTTTTCCACATTTAGGGCAGGCAATTCCTACCTTTTCAAGATATGTTTTAGTATTTCTACACTCTGGGAAGCCTGGACAAGCAAGGAACTTTCCATGAATAGAATACCTGATAACCATGTTTCGTCCACACTGGTCACAAATAACATCTGTTTCTTCATCATGGATTTCAATCTTCTCTAATTCCTTTTCAGCCTTTTCAACTGACTGATGAAGATCTGGATAGAAATTCTCAATCAGAGTCTTCCAAGGAATATTGCCAAGCTCAACTCCATCAAGGAGTGACTCCATATTTGCAGTAAAGTGCTCATCAACGATAGAGCCAAACGACTCTTTCATGATGCCATTTACAATCTCTCCGATTTCAGTAACAAAGATGTTCTTACCTTCTAATGTTATATATCTTCTTCCCTGAATAGTAGAAATTGTAGGTGCATAAGTAGAAGGACGTCCTACTCCAATTTCTTCCAGAGTACGAACTAAAGACGCCTCAGTAAAATGTGCTGGTGGCTGAGTAAAGTGCTGAGTCTTTTCTGACTTTTCTAAAGCCAACACATCTTTTTCATTCAAATTGCCAGAATAAAGATTCTTTTCCTCTTTATCATCAGCATCCCTGTATACACTTAAGAAACCATCAAAAGTAAGTTTTGATGCAGACATTGTAAATACATAACCACCAACAGTAATTTTTATTGAAGTGGTTGCATATGTTGCCTCTTTCATTCGGCTTGCAACAAATCTCTTCCAGATAAGCTGATAAAGACGGAACTGATCTCTTGTCAAAGATTCCTTTGCTTCATCTGGTGTAAGGGTAATATCTGCAGGTCTAATAGCCTCATGTGCGTCCTGAATCTTAGAACCAGTCTTTTTAGCTGCCTGAGGTCCTCCCTGATATTCTTCTCCATACTTTTCACCAATATACGCTTTTGAAGCAGCCATCGCCTCATCAGATACACGAACAGAATCAGTACGAAGGTATGTGATAAGACCCATATTACCACGACCCTTTACAGATACTCCTTCGTAAAGCTGCTGTGCAACACGCATGGTCTTAGTAACAGAAAAGCCTAAAGCCTTAGCAGCTTCCTGCTGCATGGTAGAAGTTGTAAATGGCATAGGCGATTTCTTGGTTCTTGAAGAATTCTTCACCTCAGATACAACTGCATCCTGCCCACTTATAGCCTTAATAACTTTATCTACTTCAGCCTCGCTGTTTAGCTCAAGCTTACCCTTTGTATCGCCATAAAATTTAGCAGTCAAAGGCTTCTTTTCGCCATCTGCCTTAAAATCAGCCTCCAAAGTCCAATATTCCTTTGGAATAAAAGCGTTAATTTCATCTTCTCTGTCACAGATAATTCTTAAAGCAACAGACTGAACTCGTCCTGCTGATAAACCTCTTTTTACCTTCTTCCAAAGAAGTGGACTAATCTGATAACCCACAAGTCTGTCTAATACTCTACGAGCCTGCTGTGCATCTACAAGTCCCATATCAAGCTCGCGTGGGCTTTTTATAGCCGCAGTTACAGCTGGCTTGGTAATCTCATTAAAGCTAATTCTAAAAGTTTTCTTAGGATCAAGCTTTAACGCTGTCATAAGATGCCATGAAATTGCTTCTCCTTCGCGGTCAGGGTCAGTTGCAAGATAAACTTTATCTGCCTTTGCTGCTTCTTTTCGAAGACCCGCAAGAAGATCTCCCTTTCCTCGAATTGTTATATATTCAGGATCGTAATTATCCTCAACCTTAATTCCCATTCTGGTTTTTGGAAGATCTCTTACATGGCCATTAGAAGCCATAACTTCATAGTTTTTTCCCAAAAACTTTTTAATTGTTTTAACCTTAGCAGGGGACTCTACGATAACTAGATACTTTGCCATATATGCTCCTTAAATGTTTCTTCTATATATAGTCATTAGAAACGTGCATAAATATACAACAAAGGTTTTTTTCGTGTCAAGAGGAAAAGTTTTAACATCTCACATAATTATTCTTGAAAGTTTCTTTAATAAGGCCTTTACTCATAAGAGATGATATAACTTCAAAAACAGTCGAAATTGTAAGATTCGAATCATCTAAAATATTATCCAGAGACTTTGGATACTCATCCAAAGCTTTGTATAAGGTAACCTCGTCTTTACTTAATCCTCCAATGTTATATACCCCATTTTTTTCTGGTTTATATGTAAGATTAAGGTCGTTCATTAACTGTTCAAAGGAGGTGATTATTCCTGCCCCTTGATGTATCAAGTCATTTGTCCCCTCTGACAAACTATCCCCCACTCTTCCTGGTACACAAAAAACTTCACGTCCCTGGTCCATGGCTAAATCTGCCGTTATTAAAGATCCACTTTTTCTTTTTGCTTCCGTTACTATCACTACATCGGAAAGACCGCTGATTATCCTGTTTCTAAGAGGAAAGAAAATTGGCTGAGCAGGCGTGCCCGGTGCATACTCAGAAATTACAGCTCCATTTTCTAATATACGGTTATACAGCTCCCTATTTTGTCTTGGATATACAATATCCACGCCACACCCTAGAACGGCAAAAGTTTTCCCATTTCCTTTAAGAGCACCATAATGCGCTGCACTATCAACGCCTCTTGCCATACCACTTATGACATCAATCCCAATTTTCCCAAAAGCTTCTCCTATCTGTTCACTTATTTTCTGTCCATAGGCAGAACAGACTCTTGCACCTACAACAGCGATTTTTATTCCCTCCTCTTTGGGAAGTTTTCCTTTGTAAAACAATGCAAAAGGAGGATTATAAATATTACGAAGTCTGGACGGATATTCCACTGATGTATAGGGGCAAAAAACTATATCCTGCTCCTTTATTTTTTCATAATCTTCTATATATTTTTTCTTGCAGCCAAGGTCCGTTAGAGCCTTAACATCACACTCATTAAGATAGCTTAACCTTTCCAGTTCTTCTTTTTTTGTTTCATATACCGCTTTCGCTGAAAAATAATCTCCTACAAGCATACGCTTTTTCTCGCTGCCAAAAGGCATGCACGCTAACCAGTATGTATATTTCATAAATTACCTCTCCCAAAATTTTTTATCTATGCTTCTGTAAAAAACTGACTCTTTAAGGTGACGTGTTTCTATATTTTTACTTTCATCCATGTCCGCCAAAGTTCTTGCAACTTTAAGAATCTTAAAATAGCTTCGGGCAGATAAATCAAGATTTTCATAAACATCCTTCATATACTGCTCATCTTTTTTCGAAAGCTGACAAAACTCCTCTATTCTTGAAGATGGAATCGCACTGTTAAACCTGATACTGGTACCTTTAAACCTTTCTTTTTGTATCTGAGTTGCGGTAATCACCCTCTTTTTTATATCTTTTGAGGATTCACCTTTTTCCCCATTTACAAGCGATTCAAAATCCATCTGCGGCGTTTCTGCCGTAATATCAATTCGGTCAAGCATTGGACCTGACATTTTACCCAAATATCTTTCAATTGACGCACTAGTACAGGTGCACCTGTTTAAATCCGGAAAATAACCACACTTACATGGGTTCGTCGCCGCAACAAGCATGAAATCAGCAGGAAAAGTATAATTCCCTTTATTTCTTGTGATATTAATTACCCGATCTTCCATGGGCTGACGAAGAATTTCAATTGAAGACTTTGTAAACTCCAAAAACTCATCTAAAAACAAAACGCCGCAATGTGCCAATGTGATTTCTCCAGGCTTTATATCTCTGCTTCCACCTCCAGTTAACCCTATTGTTGAAATTGTATGGTGCGGATTTCTAAAAGGCCTTTGGGTCATCAGACTGCTTCTGTTTTTAAAAAGACCCGCAACTGAATAAATTTTTGATAATTCAAGCTGCTCTTTTTCTGTCATGGGCGGAAGAATTGATGGAATACATCTTGCCATCATTGTTTTTCCACTTCCAGCTGGCCCAATAAGAAGCAGGTTATGCATTCCACTTGCCGCAACCTCGCAGGCTCTTTTTACAAATTTCTGGCCACTAATCATGTCAAAATCAAAAGTCTTTTCAATATATTCTTCTACCGCCTTATTATCCTCATACAAAAAACTATCTCTTTTATCTTCATCCAGATTTAATAATTCTATAACCTCACTTAAATGCTCAACTGGATAGCATGTAATCCCCGTAATAAGCGAAGCTTCTTTCGCATTCCCTTTCGGAATTATGCAATGCTTTATCCCTTCTTCTTTTGCCTTCGCTACCATTGATAAAATTCCATTGATAGGAATCACATCTCCATCAAGGCTCATCTCGCCAACTACAAGCACATCCCTGCAGTTTTCTTTTGGCAAAATTCCCATGCCAATTAAAATCCCGACCGTTATAGGCAAATCAAATCCGGATCCACTTTTTCTTATATTCGCTGGGGAAAAATTTACTGTAATTCTTTTTACAGGAAGAGAAATACCACTGTTTTTAAGAGCCGTTCTCACCCTTTCTTTTGATTCCTTTACTTCAGAAGAAAGATATCCAACCATCTCAAAAACAGGCATTCCATCAGAAATGTCCGTTTCTACACGCACTAAAACACTGTCGATTCCCTCAAGAATCGCAGACATAATTTCACTATACAATTGTTCCTCTTTTCCAAGGGGATTGTAAAATTAAATTAAGAAATTAAGATATTTAGAATCTAGCAAATCACCAGGCAATTTGCAAGTATAAATTATTTAAAGATAAACTCCCTAACTTCGCAATTCTTAACTCCAAAAGAAGCATATTCATCGTTAGACATATCACTAAAGTATGAATTTACTGCTCTTGCTATTCCATTATGCGCAACTAAAAGATAAGTCTTATCCTCATCCTTTTTTATCTCATCTAACAGATTATAAATTCTCTGGCAGAGTCTAAGCATAGACTCTCCGCCCTCATAACTATGGACAAAGTTTCTTTTATCTGCCTGAAAATCTGCGCCATTTCTAGGTGTACCTTCCCACTTTCCAAAACGCTGCTCAAAAAGTCGATCTTCCTCTTTCGCTGGCACCCCAATAATTTCAGAGATATCAAGCGCCGTATCTTTTGCTCTTGATAAAGGAGAATACAAAATCTGGTCAATTTTTATACCTGATTTCAAAATATTTTCTCCAGTTTCAATAGCCTGCTTATGCCCTAGTTCTGTGAGCGGACTATCGGTTGCCCCACAAATTTTATTTTCAACATTCCATACTGTCTGACCGTGTCTTACAAAATATACGCTATGCATTTTCTTCACCTAAATTTTCTTTTCGTTTTTCAAAAGCTTCAAAAAGTTTCTTTTCCCTGGCTTTTTGAATCCTGTCCTCATGCATTGTCTGCTTTATCTGTTCCGCCAAAAGAACCAGGTTTATATCTTTCATCGCTTTTCTGTATTCAAGCTCTTTTCTTCTCTCAAAAAGTTCTTTTTTTGCCTGTTCTTCTTTTTCTTTTTTCTGCCTGCGTTTTATCTCGTCGCGCTTTTCCATCTGTTCGCGCATTATACGTTTCTCCGTGATATTGGATGAGCGGCCTCTTTTGACGCTTTCGGGATTTACCCTAGTCATATTATCTCCGCCCACCAAAACAACATCAGGCATGCTTCTAAGGGCCTCATAAGCCTCCTGAATGCTCCTATAGCATTCCACCGCTCCTGGTGCATTATTGTTATCCGGATGAAATTCTTTAGACTTTTGTTTAAACGCTGCCTTTATTTCACTTTTTGAAGCGTACACAGCAACGCCTAGTCTTTCGCATGCTTCCTGTCTTGTCATACTTAAAAAAAGGGCGCCTAGCGCCCTTATATTACTTTCTTTTTTTGTTTTCTTTTACGGTGATAGTATCTTTATCCTTAATCTTCGTTGCTGTGAGAGACATCTGAACATAAGCTCCATCATCAGCTGCAGGAACTTCTTCCTTTGGCTCTTCCTTCTTTGGTGGGAATGGATAATATACCCTATCAGTAAGTCCTACCTTCTTATGAACCTTTCTTAAGGTCTTATTTGCCAGGATTGCAGCCTTTTCATCGTTGGTTCTAATCATCTGGTCAAGGTAATCTTTATTTTTAAGGATATCGTTATATCTTTCCTGAAGTGGCGCAAGTTCACTCGCAACAGCCTCACCTACAGCCATCTTAAAGTCACCATAACCCTTGCCTTCAAACTCTTTTACAACTTCTTCCGGAGTCTTTTCAGTCACTGCCGAATAGATATTGATAAGGTTTTTAATTCCTGGCTGCTCGTCTCTATATGCAATGTTTGCCTCTGAGTCAGTTACTGCTCTTTTAAACTTTCTAATAACAGTATCTTTATCATCAGTAAGAAGAATCGTTGCATTTAAGTTTTCATCTGACTTACTCATCTTCTTTTCTGGCTCCTGAAGGCTCATTACCTTTGCAGAAGTCTTTCCAAAATAGCCATCTGGAATGGTGAATACATCGCCATAAATAGAGTTAAATCTCTGTGCAACGTCACGGCAAAGCTCAAGGTGCTGTTTCTGGTCTGCTCCAACTGGTACTAAATCAGCCTGATATAAGAGAATATCAGCTGCCATAAGAGCTGGATATGTATAAAGACCTGCATTGATATTATCTGCATGTTTTGCTGACTTATCCTTGAACTGAGTCATTCTGTTAAGCTCACCCATATAGGTAAAGCAGTCTAATATCCAGCCAAGTTCAGCATGTGCTGGTACATGTGACTGGTAATAAATGATATTTTCTTCTGGCGAAAGACCTGCTGCAACATAAAGTGCATAAAGGCTTCTTGCATGCTTTTTAAATGCGGCTGGATCCTGACGAACTGTAAGTGAATGAAGATCCATAATACCAAAAAGACAATTATAATCCTGATGCAGATTTACCCAGTTCTTAAGTGCTCCAAGATAATTTCCTAAAGTAAGATTTCCTGTTGCCTGCATTCCACTGTATATTGTTTTCTTCTCTTCTGACATGATAACTCCTATTTATACCTATTCCCTTTGAGGATATTTTGTCTAATGTAACGGTTTGTTTCTTTTTCCCCCTTATCCGCAAGCATATTGAGTAAAAGCTCAATCAAATCTGCAGATTCGGGGTGAAGCCATCGCCTCGTAGGACCACCATTATAATAATCAATGGGGCTTCTTTGGGTATAGGCTTTTCCCTGATAGTTCTTGCATGCTGCAATTCTATCGCAGTACATCTCTACAACATATCTTACTGGCATCTTTGTACCAACAAGGTCCCATTTATGTTCTGGATTTGGATTCCAGTCTATCCAATACTCAAAGTGATGTTTGTTTCTTCCCTTATGATGAACCCATGCCTTTGACTGGCCTGTGTTTCTTCTTTCCTCATTGCAGGGGCTTGATGTTCCCATATAGTATTTAGCACCGGGAATAAACTCCGTTGGGCTGTATTTACTCATATCATGAGCTAATCCCTGCCAAATAAGTCCCACCTTGAAGCACTGCCCCATGACAAGAAACTTATGCTTTGTAATTGTTTTAAAATGCAAAAACGGATGTGCCATTATAAATACACCAAATTATATAAATCACTAATAAATGTAATGGATAAACAAGATAAAGAGCATGTCCCATCTGCTTGCCTCTTTGTCCATTATATAAAGCTATTGGAATAATACTAAATAATCCCCAATACTCGCTGCCCCCTTTAAAAAACATAAGAACAACAAAAAGCGTAAATCCCACCTCAGGAAAAATTGTAGCAACATAGAATGCAAGGATTAACGCAACTCCCCACATGCCATAATCAGTTTTTAAAAAATAAGCCGCAAAGCCACAGCTAAAAACTCCTACCAAAAGGTAAAGATTATTTGTGGTCGACTTTAAAATCCAAAGCATCAAAAGCCCAAACAAAAGTGTAAAAAAAGTATTTTGTTTTCGAATGGCCCACGCGCTTCTGTAAAGAACAAGATCAAAAGGTATTTCTGAAACAAGCGCAAATACAAAAAGTCTTAAAGCATACTTTTTTATATTGCTGGTTTTTAAGGCTCCCTCTACCAGCAGAAAACAAAATATAGGAAATGCATTTCTTCCTATCCCTCTTAAACATGCTCTTATTGGCATATCCGTTGTGGTAAAAGCAACCGCCAAATGATCAATAATCATCGTAATTATAGCGATTGCCTTAAGATGGGCGCCAGACAAAACCGGTTTTATATATTTAGGACAAATATTATTCATTATCTGCTTCCGGTAAAACTAGTCTAAGTATTGTTACTGACTGACCTGGTATCATCAAAATCTTTTGATTTTCAAGGATTTCAGGTTTTTCAAGGAAAACTCCACCACCTTCACAGGTATTTAAGAGTTTTTCCCATTTACCACCTTTTACTGGTTCAGGAAGACTCATAAGCTGCATTCCAACATGGAAGTTGTAGCAAATGTACAAAGTGTCATCACTTTTATCATCTACTTTTGCATAATCGCCGTTATACATCATTCCTACAGCATAGCGTGATTCTGCAATTTCGTTAATCCATGGCTGTTCACAGTGATATGAAAAATCAGGAAATCCGGTTCTTTCATAATCAGCCATTCGCATAGGCTTTGCACTTCTTATCACAGGATGATTTTTTCTAAACTTAATCAAATCCTCTGTAAACTTAAGAAGTTTTTCATTGCTTTTTGCTTTTCCCCAGTTTACCCAGCCAGTCTTGTTATCCTGACAATACGCATTATTGTTTCCGTCCTGAGAATTACCAAACTCATCACCTGATAAAATCAAAGGCACCGACTGAGACAAAAGCATGACACAAAGCGCATTCTTTATCTGCCTTGTTCTAAAGTCATTAATCGCTTTCTTTCGAGATGGACCTTCTGCCCCATTACCTGATGAATAATTCCAAATTGGACCATCTAAATTATTCTCACCATTAGCCTCATTATGCTTTTCGCTGTATGAGAATAAATCATTTAAGGTAAATCCATTATTTGTATCGATATAATTTACAAAGCTAAAATTCTCACCCTGACGTCTCATCTGTGCTGCGAGCTCGTATAATCTTCCTTCCATACGGTTAAGAAGCTTTCTTGCAGGATACATAAATTCATCATTACAGATGAACAGATTATTATACTTAGAAGCTTCAAGAATAGAACTGTCAAATCCATAATAGAAAAGCTTTGTTCTTCTTAAAATCATATCGCTGGTTATTGCTGCCATAGGAAGGTCGTATCCCATAAGAGAAAAACCATCCACATGATATTCAATAACCCAATGACGAAGAATCCTCACGATTTCATTAGGATTCATATCACCCACGAAAAACATCTCCATAACAAGTTCCATATTATTTTCATGGAGAGTATGTATAAGATGCTTTAATTCTTTTGCCGTATCCTTATCTTTTGAATAAGATGCCTTTGGTGCAAAATAATTGCCTTTGGTATAGCCCCAGTAGTTAACTTTTAAATCACTCTCGTTATGTAGAGGTGCAATTACATCGCCTTCCTGTGACTGCCATTCTCTATATTCGGTCTCTGCTTCTTCCGGAAACATCCACTCTTCAAAATCATATATTGGCATTACACACAACGTAGTAACTCCAAGTTCTTTAAAGTATGGAATCTTCTCTTCTATGCCGGAAAAAGTTCCCTTATTTTTAACCTTTGCCTGATCCATGGTAAAGCCTCTGACATGAAGCTTGTACATAACCATATCTTCGCAGCCAAGTTCCGGGAAATTATCCTCTTTCCAAAGAGCTTCTCTTTTGGTAATTCCAGCATATACCTCATTTGGATTTTTAAGGCGCTTCTCATCCTTCCAAACTTCACGACCTATAATAGATGTCGCATATGGATCAAGAATCCTCTTGCCATCTATTTCATAAAGGTACATAACCTTTGAATAATCTATTCCCTCAACACAGACAGACCATAAAGATCCTATGCAGTATTCATCTGGAAGTTCTATTTTCTGAATTAACTCCTTGGTTTTTTTGTCAAACAAAAGAAGGAAGCATTTCTGCTCCTTATCCGCTTCAAAAGTAAAGCATACGCACTTTCCATCTAAAAGTGCTCCGTAATGTAAAAAATTTCCTTCGGATATTGTAATCATAAAAAACCTCGCAATCTTAACAATTATACCATTTTAGTGCAAGGATTTATAGGAAAAATGCATAAATTTTATACTTTGCGAGCTGCCATGACATACAGCCCCTTTTCATCATATTCTTTAACTTCACTACACCTTGAAATATCAACGCTTGAGTCTTCATACCCAAGGTTATATCCAACGGCTACTTCCCAGTCATTATTTAAAACACTGGTAACCTTCTTTATATCCTCCGGGCCTGATAGTATCGCAAAAAAAGATTCCAAATTAGGTATTTTTGCCAAATCATTATCCTGACCATGAAGACTTATTATATTTTCATACTCCCATCCAATAAGTGAAGAAAAATATGATATGCTGCTAATTCCAGGCATCAAAACAACCTCATAGCCTTTTTCTTCAAGAACCTTTCCTGCTTTTGCCGCCCCGCTATGAAATCCTGTATCACCAGACATAAGAACAACTGGATTTTTCGGCTTATACATTTCTATTGCCTCTGCAATTTTAAATGCATCATACTCACAGACTATTTTTGCTCTTGGATTTAGTTCTTTTCCAAAACTGACCATTCGACTGGCGCCAATTAATAAGTCAGCTTTCTCAATGGCCTTCTTTACACCCACTGTTAAAGAATCAATATTACCAACACCTATCCCTGCCACTATAACTTCCAAAGAGACATCGCACCTTCCAGTGGCAAGCATTATAGCTTCCTCTACACTTATTCCTTCATCCACAGATTCCTGATCAATAACAATTACTTTTATATTTTTATTTAAGGCAGCTTCTATCTTTTCTTTAAAACCGCCTCTGTCACCACTATTTTTGGTAACAAGTACCTTTATGTCATATTGGGAAATTAAAGCCTCATTGCTTTGGGTAGAAAAAGGACCCTCCTGAGCAATAATATGCCCTGGTTTTATTCCTGTATTTAAAGCTATATTCAAAGATTCAACAGACGGCAGTATTCTTGCATAAATTCTGTCTTTTATTTCCTCTTGCGCCATATACTCTGGCAGGGTTTTTACGCCTGTTGTAAGTAATATGTTTCCATCAGTACTTTTTAATTTCTCTATTGCATCAGCGCAGCTTACGGCGTGTTCATACTCATTTGTATTTTCACACCTTCTTACAACGCGAACATACGATTCTATAACACCTGCCTTTTCGCAGGACTTTCTTATGTTTTTAGTAACTTCTACAGCATATGGATGTGTTGCATCTATAACGTACTTGGGGGTGCTTTCTGTAAAAAGCTTTTCCATATCATCTGCATCCATTCGCCCTTCTTTTATATCTGCGTATTCAGAAGGGTCCATAACAAGTTTTCCGTACTCTGTAGCAACAAAAACTGTATGATAAATAGACGCTTTGGAGAGCGCTCTGCTTATAAGTTTTCCTTCTGTTGTCCCTGAAAAAACATATATTTTACTCAAAGAATATAACCTCTTGGAGTTACTAATTTATCGTCCATTATTCTGGTTTTTGAGTTTCCTATAAAAACAGTAGTAAACATATCCGCTTCATATAAAGCAAGTTCTTCTAACGTCATAACTTTGGAATACTCTCCATCGCGACCTATATTAGCTGCAACGCCGCATGAGCGGTCCTTTGGAATAATGCTCATAAGTAAATCACATGCATCTTTTAAACTGTCTGGCCTTGCCTTACTTCTCGGATTATATAAAACAATAACCATGTCACATGAAGCCAAAGCCAAAAGCCTTTTATCAATGTCTTTTCTATCTGTAAGATAATCACTTAAACTCACACAGGCAAAATCATGTCCCAAAGCTGCTCCCAAAAGTGCACCGCCGCTTATCGCAGCTGTAACACCTGGTATGGTATTAACCGTAATATCAGGATAGGATATGCTCATTTCTCTCATAAGTCCTGCCATACCATATATACTGCTGTCACCAGAGCATACAATCGCAACATCAAAGTCTCTTGCTTTTTCAAAAGCAAGTTTGCATCTTTCTATTTCCGAACCCATTCCAGTCGAAAGATATTTTTTATTTGGAAATGACTCCTTTAATATTTCCACATAAGTAGAAAAGCCAACTACAATATCTGCGTTATTTATTGCTTCAATGGCTTCGAGAGTCATCTTATTTTTATTTCCAGGTCCAAAACCTACAATATCAATTTTCTTCATTGCCAATCCTTATAACCTGATATTTTTCAAATACTGATATTGTCATTCCATCATGTTTCTTTTTCTTTAGAGCAAAATTTCCCACTCTGCCACAGCATTTCGCTGCCCTTGCTGACACATCAGAAACTCCAGTGATGCTTTCAACAAATGAAGACTCATCAAAATCTCCAGGAACATTTTTTAATTCGTCTGCACTATAAAAATATATAGGGATATCCATATCATTTGACAGCTCCAAAAGTCCATCTTCTTCCATCTTTAAATCAATGGATGCTAAAGCTTTCACCTCGCTATTTTCTATCCCCAGTTCTCTTAATGTCTCTTCTAATATGTCTTTTAATTTTTCAAAAGATGTTCCCTTTTTACAGCCCATGCCTACCACAAACTGCCTTTTAGGAGAAAGCCACAAATCACACTCTTCATCTGGCTTTTGATTAGATATTATTACTGAACTATTAGCCGCAATATCAACATCCTCACCATTTAAAAGTTTCATCGCCACTTTCTTTATACCGGATTTGTTGTTTATCTTAAGATTGTTATTTACAGCCCACTCATCTATGGCTAAGGTTCCGTTTATATCAGTAGCTGTCGTTATCACTGCATTGCAGGATAGTTTATCTGCTATCCTTCCTGCAAGCTCATTAGCCCCTCCTACATGTCCTGATAAAAGCGGAATAACATTCATCCCCAGCTCATCCATAACTAAAACTGCAGGGTCAGTTAACTTATCTTTTATAAAAGGTGCTATATGTCTTACCGCAATTCCTGATGCACATATAAAAATAAAGGCATCAGTTTTATCCCATAAAGCCCCAATATCATTGACTGTAATTAAACTAATAGATGCTTCGCCATCAAAAGATTTCGAAATTTTTTCATATATTTTTTTTGCATTGTCCGTAAAGGCTAAAGCTGCATAATTTTTCATTCTTTCGCCTTTCTAAATGCTGTGGAAAAGTCCGGTGCATAAAGCTTTGAAAGTTCAAAATCAGAATCTTCCCCTACAGAATCTCCCACCAAAAACAACGTTGTATTTTCAATATTATTTTCTTCTACAACTTTTGCCATATGTTCTACATCAGAACGTATAATTACTTCATCATCCCAGGTTGCCTTATGACATACCGCAACAGGGGTATCTTTTTTATAGCCGCCCAAAAGAAGTTTATCTGCTAAATCTTTAGCCCTGGTTCCTGAAAGATAAATAGCCATAGTTGCCCCAACCCTGGCTAAATTCTCTATAGCTTCTTTCTTGGGAACTTTTGTTTTACCTTCCATCCTTGTCAGAATCACAGTTTGAGAAACATCAGGCAAAGTCATCTCGCATGCTAATGACGCTGCAGCTCCAAAAGCTGCTGAAACACCAGGAACCACTTCATAAGAAATACTCTCTTTTTTCAAAATCCGTATCTGCTCACCTATAGCTCCGTACAGTGAGGGATCTCCGGTATGAAGTCTAACAACTTTTTTATTGTTTCTAGCTCCACCAATTAACACTTCCATAACCTCATCCAGGGTCATTGTGGCGCTATTATATATCTCTGCTTTTGTTTCGTTATATGTCAAAAGTTCAGGATTAACCAAAGATCCGGCATAAACAATAATATCCGCATCTTTTAGAATGTTCATCCCCCTTACCGTTATTAAATCTTTTGCGCCACACCCAGCACCAACAAAATAAATCTTAGTCATCTATCATTCCTAAAAAAAGTTCTGCTTTTTTTGATTTTGCAAGAGTCCCAAAACTGTTCTCATATAAAATGCACTCTATCTGTGCTTTATCATCTATTCTCTTTTTCATGTAAAAAAGTATTCTTTCAAGAATCGTTTCACATACTGGATATAAAACATGCTCATCTTCTAATATTTCAAGAACGGCTGTAGTTGAAACCTGCGAAAGTATATTTTCCATCAGTTCCATAGAAACTTCTATTTCAAGTTCTTTCGCAGTTTTAATCAGGGCGCTAAGCATTAATTCCATTCTGCAGTCGGCTTCTTTAGAATGAGTATTCATAATACCGCCCGATACTTTGACAAGTTTTCCTGTGTGTCCTGTAAAAAGAATTTTCTCAAAACCAACCTCTACAGCATAGTCTAAAGCTTCACCAACAAAGTTGGAGCAGGCAACTATTTTGTCTGGATTTACCCCATATGTTTTAGAAAGGAATGTTTCGCCATAATTTCCTGGCACAATTACTGCTACCTTTGCGCCTTCCTCATACTGCATCTTAAGGTCAAGTTTTATAGTGTCCAAAAGAGCTTTTTTACTCATCGGCTCAACAATACCACTCGTTCCTAAGATTGATATTCCACCCTCAATACCCATGTGTGGATTAAAAGTTTTCTTTGCGATTTCTTCTCCTTCTGGTGCAAAAATTTCAACTATTAATGTTCCCTCATAGTCACATAATTCCATAATCTGAAGGACTTCATTTTTTATCATTTCTCTTGGAACAGAATTTATTGCCCATTCTCCTACAGGCATCTCAAGGCCTTTTCTTGTCACCTTGCCTATGCCTGGGCCACCTTTTATATAAACACCTTTCTCATTTGCATTGCCGTAGGATACTTTTGCATAAATTCTGATTCCATCAGTAATATCAGGGTCATCTCCAGAGTCTTTTTTTATTGCACAAATAGAGAGTTCTCCGTCATAGTAGGATTCTACTAACTTTGCATCAAAAGATACCCCCGAAGGAGTATCAATTTTTATAGCATCTATATTATGTTGAAAAAGTAACTGATAAGCTGATGCCTTTGCCGCTGCAGCAGCACAGCTTCCTGTTGTAAAACCATTTCTCATCTATCAAAGCCCTATATATTAACTAAAGGAGCAGTTTCAAACAAAGAAACCACTCCCCCTTTATTCCATTTTATAAAATATGCCAGACTATAGTTCAATGCCATTTAAAGCGTTTATGAATGCATCATTTGCAGCCCTATCTCTTACTGCAATACGATAATCACCATCTTTAAGTCCATAGTAATTACTACAGTCTCTTATAAAGAACCCCTTTTCAATAAATTTATCCTTAAGTCCAGCAGGCCCTTTAAAGAAAATATAGTTTGCACCAGATTCATACTCTGGAACCTCAAAGCCCTTATCTATAAGAGCTTTTATAAGTCTTGGTCTTTCTTCTTTGATAATATTTACAGCTCTATCAATATAGCTGCCTGTTTCATCCAAAGCTGCTAAAGCAGCGGCCTGCGCGAGATTGGATGCATTCCACTCAATAAGCTGCGGCGTGATCATCTTATGATATGCCTTGTTACTGGTCACAAAATAACCTATTCTGGCTCCTGGGATGGCAAAGGTTTTTGTAAAGCTTCGAACCACAATCACATGATTCATCCCAACCGGATCATTTTTTATATCGTAAACGAGGCTGTCCTTTTCATGTCCTGAAAGGGTCAAAAAGCATTCATCCACTATAAGGTCCATACTATGATCTTTTGCAAGTTGAGCCATCTCCAGCATGGAGTCATGATCAAAGAATTCGCCATCAGGGTTATTAGGATTTGCCATAAAAATCGCATCACCCCTGTAGCCTTTTAAAAAATTTTGGAAACCCTGGGTTGTAAAGTGCTCAAGTCTGCTTCCTGCAGCCTTTAATGCATATTCATACCCATAAAAACTTGGCGCTTTAATCGCTACATTCTGATAATTTCTTCCATGCGCAATAGCCATAAATGCTTCTGACGCACCAGCAGTAACATTTATAAATTCAGGTGGTATATCAAGTGTTTTAGCAAGCTTATTTTTCACTTCCAAAGAGCCATATGAAGGATAAGCCTCTACTCTGTCTGCGGCTTTCTTTAACGCATCCTTTACACTTTGGGGCGCACCTAGTGGATTGACATTGATTGAATAATCATACATCTCATCATAGTTGTACCCATCTCCACCATGAATTTTTTTCATAAGCTACCTCTAATTGAATACCACAATGCAGCATCTAAAAGTAGGATAAGACAAAGAAACGTACTGTAGGACACTATCATTATCCGGTGTGCTCTATCAACATCTTCTATTTCGATTTCCCTGGTCTCATCTCCAATTGTTGGCTTATCAACCCATTTTCCAAAATAGGATGCACCGCCTCCAAGCATAATCCCCATCGCCCCTGCAAAAGCCGATTCTGTCTGAGCACTGTTAGGACTTTTATGGTTAAATCTGTCTCTTTTATATATCCTTCTTGCTTCTTTTCCAGAAAATTCATTTTTCATCATTGCAGAAGTAAAAATCACCAGAAAAGCTGCAAATCTGCTTGGAATAAAGTTTGCTATATCATCAAGTTTTGCTGCAAAAAAACCAAAATTTTCATATCTGTCATTTTTATAGCCGACCATTGAGTCCATGGTGTTTATTGCCTTATATACCATACCCAGAACAGGGCCACCTAACAAAAGATAAAATAAAGGTGCAACTACCCCATCTGAAGTATTTTCCGCAATAGTCTCAACAGTTGCCTTTATCACTTCTTTAACTGAAAGATCTTTAGTATCTCTTCCAACTATCATTGAAAGTGATTTTCTTGCCCCATCAAGACCTTCCTCTCTTAATGCAATTACTACATTTCCGCTTTCTATAAAAAGACTCTTTAAAGAAAGACAATAAAAAGAAATAATAGTTTCTGCTACCGTGCCAGCATAAATATTTACTCTATAAAGGCCATATGTAATGAAAAAAGTAATAACAGCTACCGGTATTATCACGAGAAGTACTAGTAAAAAGCCCCTGCCCTTTTGTTTTTTAGCAGATACTTCATCTGGCTTTTCTCCTAGCATCTTCTTATCAAGAAATGAAATCCATCTCCCAATAAGTCTTATTGGATGCGGCAAAAAGTGCGGATCTCCAACAATACTGTCAAGAACCACTCCCAACCATAAGGCTAAAATGTGATATGAAAATAACGCCATTGTTCTCCCCAAATTCAACCATGCAGCTTAATACTGCTGCATTTTTAAGTTGAACATCATAATAGTCTAACTTAGTGAAGCTGCTTATTATTCCCATGATTGTGCCACCATGCACAACTAAAGAAATTTCATCAGCCTCCTTTGACATTGATAAAGCTTTATAAAATCCCCTTTTTAGTCTGTTGATAAATTCAGGTCTTGATTCACCGCCTTTTGGGGCAATCATTCCTCTTTTATCAATCCATTCAATGTAGTCAGGATTCTCTTTTAAGTCTTCGTAGCTTTTTAATTCAAAAATGCCAAAATCAATTTCCAAAAAATCTGCAATTTCTATTATATCATTTTTTTCGTAAATAATCTTTGCAGTTTCATTACATCTTTTTAAGCCGCTTGTAAAAACAATATCACAAGGCGGATACGAGTTTTTTTTAAGTTCTTTTTTTCCTTCCTCTGAAAGAGATTCATCCGTATATGAAAGGTATAAATGTTTTTCATTAGAAGGAGTTCTCCCATGTCTTATGAAATTTACTTTTACTTTATATATGTCTTTATCCCACATGTGAACTTTATTACCCTATCAGCTTTTTTAGCCACCTCACAGGAGCACCTTCCGTACACTTCCCGAAGATTTCTTTCAAAAGAATCTACCGGAATTAAGCCTGCTCCTATCTCTATCGCAAGAACAGCATCCTTGTTTTTATCAAGGACACACTCTATTATCTCATCTTCATTCTTGCCTTCAGAAAGAAGCCCCCTTACACTTTCTAGAAGATCAAGGCAGCTTTCATAATTTTCTTTTATGTACTCTTCTTGTCCCTGATAGAGACCACCTGTTATTAAATCCATTTACTTACCACCGATAAAACAGCAAAAACCAAAATCCATATAAGTTCAGTCATACACAAAAAATAACCTGATGTATCACCTGTAATACCACCAAAATCCTTATTTGTTCTATACTTGTAATAACCAAAATAGATGGCAGACGCAAAAACTGGAATAAGCATCCTTATTCCAAAGAATAAAATGCAAGTTACTAATGCTATTAAAAACTGGATGCACAAAAATGGCACACAACCTTTTGACGCTGTTCGTTTTATGTATGCAATCATACCGCTTTCTTTCGCTCCATTAAAAAGGCAGACAGAAAGGCCACTTAGTATTCTTGAAAAAATAACCATCAAAAATAAAGCTGGCATGTATTCTTCTTTAATTAGTAATAAACCTGCAAAAAATACACCAACGTATTCAAGCAGTTTTATGACAGAAAAAGCCCCAATATGAGGATCTTTTAATATCTCAAGTTTCTTTTTCGTATCCCCATATGAGCATTTTGCATCAAAAACATCCATAAGGCCATCTACATGAATCCCTCCGGTGGTCATAACAATAATTATCATTATTCCAAGCAAAAACACTACCCTGTCAAATTCAAATTTATTTGTAATAAACATCCATAAATACAAAAGACCATAGATTATCACACCAACAAATGGGAAAAAAGCGATTGTAAATCTAAAAGATTTTTCTTCCCCATTTACATTTGGCATTGGAATTTTTGAGTATGTACTTATAGCAGCAATAAACGACTTTATTATGTCCAACATTTATCCCCTTTTAAAAAGATCTCTTCACCGCGGCAAATCTCTAAAACACATTCTGCCTCGTCTGCAAGCTCCATATTTATCTTAGCTAGAGCCTTCATATATTCATCACACATTTCATCAGAAGATTTTCCTTCTTCAAAAATGTTATTTGTCACTATGACTACCTCTTTGGCTTCCCTAAGAAGTTTTCTTACATCCTCTTTTACATTCTTGATTTCTTCTTTTTCATCAGAAAAGAAAATGTTTGCAACCAGATTTGACATGCACTCAACAAGGACGCATTTATCTTTCACTTCAGTCAAATGATTAGAAAGCTTTTTCATCTCCTCTATAGTAAAAAAGCCCTTCCCCTCCCGAAGTTTTCTATGCCTTTTAATTCTTTCTTTTGCCGCCTCTGAAGTATTTTCCATAGTTGCCATATAAACCAAAGGAAGATTTTCCTTTTTCGCCAAAGACACTATGATATTTTCAGCGGCCTCAGATTTTCCACTGCCAGCAGCACCATATACTAAAATCAAAATCTTTTATAAGCCTCCATACCTCTTTCTTCAAAAGAAGCCTGAGTATCGTATATCGTTTTAATATTCTTTAAAAGTGCCATAAACGCAACTGCACCTGAACCTTCACCCAAAGCAAGATTTCCTTTTATGTAAGTCTTTTTCCCAAGGTAATCGGCAACCTTAACTACACCTTTTTCCTTTCCTTCATGGGTAAAGAAAATATAATCTATTGCCCTTTCGTCTATCTTACACGCTGCCAAAGCAGCCGCAGCTGTGATAAGCCCATCCAAAATAACTGGAACAGAAAGCTCAACTGCTTTTAGTATTACGCCCACCATTCCACAGATATCAAAACCACCAACACAGCTTAGAACTTCTTTAGCATCAGCTTCAAAAAGATTATATTTTTTTATAGATTCATTTATGACTCTCTTTTTTATCAAAAGACCTTCGTCATTAAGGCCTGCGCCTCGTCCAGTTATCTCATTTGCATCTACTTTTAAAAGAGCAGATATAACTGCCGCCGATGTTGTGGTATTTCCAATTCCCATCTCCCCAAGAAGGACACATTTTGCACCATTTTTTGTGACTTCACTAAGTGTATCTGCTCCTACTAAAAAGGCTTTTTCCATCTCTTTTTTAGTCATCGCTTTTTCAATATAAAAATCTTTGGTTCCTTTTGCAACGATATTATTTTTAATGCCAGGCATATCGATATCAAGCTTCATTCCAATATTTACTGGATAAATATCTATTCCGGCTTCATCTGCCATAAGACACACACAGGAATTTCTATTTGCAAAAGATTTTGCAACAGTCAAAGTAACACTTTCATCAGACTGTGCCACACCTTCTTTTATTACTCCATTATCAGCGCAAAAAGTAATCAAAGTTGCAGGGAAAAGATTTACTCTTTCATCTTCAAGCACAGCTCCAAGCTCTGCAACAAGATCCTCAAAATCTCCCAAAGAGTCTATCGGTTTTATGATGTTATCCCAGTTTTGTTTTATCTTTTTTCGTAATTCTATGTTCATTCTAATCCAATTATTTTTTTAAGTTCTTCGATGTTTATCGACTCTTCAATTGCATCTGCAATAAGATCATACTGATCCATTTTATATTCTTGATAATCAAGATTACTAGCATCTACTTCAATATTAGCCAAATGGTTTACAAGGATTGAAGCTATATTTCCTTTATCAAAAATACCATGGACGTACGTCCCTAAAATGTTTTCGCGGGTTGTTTTCCCAGTAATTTCAGTCTTACCGTTATGAATCTCATACCCCTCATAAGTTGTGCCATTTAGTATTTCAAAAACGCCTCTTAGATTTTCAAAAGTACCACTAACCTGCTTTGTGGTCTTTTCACTATCAAGAATCGTTTTATGAGCAAGAAGTCCAAGCCCTTTTTCCTGGCCGCCTGTTTCAATCTGATCCGGGTCTTCTATTTCTTCACCAAGCATCTGATAACCCCCACAGATTCCAACTATTGGAGCCTTGGAACATATTATTTCATCGGCCAGCTTTTCCTGTTTAAGCCATCTTAAATCAGCTATTGTACTTTTTGTGCCAGGTAAAATAATAAGATCCGGATTTCCAAATTCTGATACCTTATCCACAAATCTGACATTAGCATTTTCATTTAGCTTTAATACTTCAAAATCAGTAAAATTTGAAATATACGGAAGTCTGATAATGGCTATATCAACTTTTCCTTCCGTCTTTTTATTAACAAAAGCGGATGTCACACTATCTTCCTGCTCTATATTTGCTTTAACCATTGGAACAACACCAATAACTTTTTTATTCGCTTTTTCTTCAAGCTGAGTTATTCCTGGTTTTAAAAGATTTACATCCCCTCTAAACTTATTGATTAATAAACCCTTTATTCGTTCTTTTTCTTCATCTTCAAGAAGAATGAGCGTCCCTATAAGTTGGGCAAACACTCCGCCTAAGTCAATATCTCCTACAAGTAAAACCGGTGCATCGACCAATTTTGCCAGTCCCATATTTACAATATCATTTTCCTTTAAATTTATCTCAGCCGGTGAGCCTGCGCCCTCTATTATGATTAAATCATTTTCTTCGCTTAATTTTTCATACGAAGATAAAATTTCAGGGATAAGCTTTGGCTTAAATTTATAATATTCGTCGGCTTTCATATTGCCTATAGACTTACCATGGACAATAACCTGAGATCCAACATCCGAAGAAGGTTTTAAGAGTATTGGATTCATATGTACGCTTGGTTTTTTACCGCACGCCTCTGCCTGAACCACCTGTGCTCTTCCCATCTCAAGACCTTCATCTGTCACATACGAATTAAGAGCCATATTCTGACTCTTAAAAGGTGCGACCTTATACCCCATCCTTGAAAAAAGACGGCAAAGTCCTGTCACTATGAAGCTTTTCCCGGCACTACTCATAGTGCCCATAATCATAAGATTTTTTGCCATATCAAAGAATTATCTTTAAACTTTCTTCTTCAAAGTGTCCTTTTGTTATTCCAAACAATTCGTCTATATATCCACCTGTAAAAACTTCTTTAGGCGACGCTATCCTATCCACTCTGCCATCTTTTATTGCGACAATCTTATCCGATACCTGGTATGCTAAATCAAGCTCGTGAAGAGAAGCTACGACTGCAAAAGGGGTCTTTTTTGCGAGTTCCTTTAATATATTCAAAAACTCAAGCTTGTACTTAACATCCAAAAAAGATGTAGGCTCATCAAGTATCATTAAATCTGGCTTTTGCGCTATGGCTCTTGCCAATAAAATTCTCTGCCTTTGTCCATCAGAAATTTGTGTAAAATATCTTTCTGCCAAATCACTAACATCACAAAGTCTCATTGCCTCATAGCAGATTTCTTTATCCTCTTTTGAGAGAAGTCCAAACTTTCCTGTGTACGGATACCTTCCCATAGATACAACTTCAAAGCAGGTGCTTCCCTCTCCTTGTCCTTTATCAGTAAGCAAAAGTGCCATGCACCTTGCTCTTTCATTTTCCTTCATGGAAAAAACATTTTTTCCATCAAGTAACACTTCGCCTGACATATTATTAATCAGCGTTGAGACTGTTTTTATCAATGTTGTTTTTCCACATCCATTAGGTCCAATTAATGTTACAATCTCGCCTTTATCTACTGAAAAAGAAACATCACTAATTACAGTTTTATTTTCATAGCCACAGCTACATTTCTTGATTTCAAGAAGACTCATGCTCTTTTCCTCCTCTGAATCAAAATGTATATAACAACTGGGGCTCCAAAGAAAGCTGTAACTGTGCTAATTGATAACTCAACAGGTGACAATATAACCCTTGCAACAAAATCACAAAGAAGGCAGAATGCCCCTCCGCCGATAAAGCATGCAGGAATTAATACTATAGGTTTTGTAGATTTTGTAAGTCCTCTTACTATATGAGGCACTGCGATTCCAACAAATGATACTGGGCCAGCAAAAGCTGTAACGGTTGCCGCAAGAAGGCTACTTATAATAACAAGCATAACCCTAAATCTTTTTATATTTACGCCAACACTTTTAGCATAGTTTTCGCCCATAGCATAGGCTGAAAGTGGCTTTGAAAGAGCCAATAGCCCAAAGCTTGCGACAAGTATGATTACACTTAAAACAAGATCATCCATCCACGTCAGACCTGATAAAGAGCCCTTTGTCCAGTTATGAAGATTTACGATGTCCGCTTCTTTTGCGAAGGTTACAACAAAATCTGTTACAGCTGAGCAGATATAACCTATCATAATTCCGCACACTAAAAGCATAGCCATATTATTTATCTTTTTTGAACACAAAAGAACAAAGCCCATCGCAAGGAACGCGCCAAGAAATGCACATATTATCTTTGCCCCATAAGCTGCGCTTGGCACCATATTAGCCGCAAAAACAAATAGTAATGCAACCGTAAGTTTTGCACCTGAAGAGATACCTAATAGATATGGGCCTGCAATTGGATTGTGGAAAAAAGACTGCAGTGCAAAGCCTGCAAGAGATAGACCGCCCCCTAAAACAATAGCTCCTACTGCTCTGGGGAAACGGATTAACATCACGATATCATAAAAAGAAGTGTCCTTATTTTTCCCTACCAAAGACATAATTGCCTCTGAAAAAGGCACTTTAACACTGCCAACACATATATTTAAGAAAAGCAGCAAAATAACTGCCATTAAAAGTACTATATAAATTGATAGTGTCCTGTTTTTTTTCATAACCAATATAAATATTCTAAATCTGGTTCACCCTGAAACATACGGCTTAGGTCAAAAATCAAATCACCCGTAGACATTACTGACTGATAGGTGTTCCCCTTTAAACATGTAATATGACCTTCTTTATAAGCCTTTGTATTTTTTATAAGCGGAAACTTTTCTTCAAGGCTTTCTATTGAATCTATTTCGCCTTCGATAGATGAATTATAAATAAGATAGTCCGCATTTATTGCCTCATCATAAAAAGCTTCCTGCTGAATGGTTGTTGAACCAGTACCCTCTTCTACTTTAAAAAGTCCGTTTTTAGCACCTGCCAGTTCTAACATCTTTACCATATAATCATCAGATTTTCTAACAGATACCGTACCTGCTGATGTAATTGAAAAGATGATAGCTGTTGGTTTATTATCATCACTTGCCGCCTTAATCGAAAGCACCTTTTCCTTCTGCTTTTCAAAGGCTTCCTTCGCTTTATCTTCCTGATCTGTAAGATAGCCTATAAGCTTAATCCACTCCATCCTGCCAAGCGGCTCATCCTCGTAACTTGCCACCTCAACAATAACAGGAAAATCAAGATTCTTAAGTTCGTTTAAAACTTCCGGAGTATGAGTGATCATCGAATTTTCAAGAATCAAATCACATTCTTTATCCCTTAAAAGTTCATAATCAGGCATGGAATATTTTCCTGCATAAGATATACTACCATCTTTTAACGCTTCTTTGGCCTCATCAATATACCAGTCCTCTTCATTAAGCGATGCAAATTTTACTTTATCAAGAGCATCCGCCTTTACAAAAAAGTCCATAGCCCCAGTGCTTACAACATATATTTTATCAAGTGGTTTTTCTACCACCATAAGCTCTTTTGGGCAATCCTTAGGAATCTCTTTATCTTCTGGAACAATCAGAACCGTCTGTTCTATTTTATCTATGCTTAAAAGAGCATAACCACTGTCATACTCTGTAATTTCAAAAAGATTTGCATATTCAATTGGTACTTTGCCTGTTTCATTTCCAAGAAAGTCTAAGTTTTTTGGATCAACTTTCTTTGAGCATCCTGTTAGAATTGATGTCAGTATAACTAGAAGTATTAACAGGTTAATTCTAATTCTATTTTTTAACACGTTTTAATATTAAAGAGGTGATTGCAACAACAATAAACGCTAATCCGGTATATAAAAGAATTGTCGACAGTGTTCCATTTATCTTTTTTAGCGTAATTGTGTATTCTATTTCATGAGGCTTACTCATTGCCGTTGTATCAGCAATAACTGTAAAAGGCTCATCAAACTGTGCCATAACCGGAATATCGAACTCTGAATTTCCTTCAGTATTTACAGGAAGAAACTTTTCTCCATCGACAATCATATAGTCGTAATTTGGGCTACTCCAAACAACGTGAAGGGTTCCTTTACCACCACTAACCATAACTGTCGCAGGGGAATCTATGGAGGCTCTGCCACTTCCTCCAGCAAGTTCTACTTTTGCTTTATATACTTTGTCTTTTACATTTAATGTTGGCTGAGCTGCAAATGCTGTAAGCGAGGTTGAAAGCATTGTCAGTAGCACAGCTAGAATTACTAATAATTTTTTCATTTTCTAAATACAAATCGGCCCCCGCTAAAGCGGAGGCCTAAAACCTACTCCTGAATCAATAGTTCTGCATCTGTAACACAAACCTTATGGTCATACCAAACTTCTTTTTTTCCGATAAGTGCAACATCAAATTCCTCATCCAAATAAGGAACAGGAATGTCATATCCATAAACCTCATCGGTGGTTCCATCACTATAGGTAACCTCATCAGTAGTTGGCTGAAGAAGAACTGCCCCCTCTTTTTCTGCATCTTCTGCAAGTCCTGGATAAAGATTAAGGATTCCTTTTCCAGCTAAAGTAACATGTATGGTCATCTTACCATTAGCAACTGTAAGTTCACCATAATCTTCATTTGCCTCATTTACATGAAACATACTGCTATCAGTTGTAAACTTTGCTTTATAGATTCCATCCTCTAATGGACATTCTGTGTTTTCAGCAAGTTCCTGGGCTGCAGTTTTTTCAGTTTCAGTCTCCTCAACGGTTTCTTCTACAGGATCTTCTTGTTCTTCAACTGTTTCAGATACAGTCTCTGTCTCTTGTGCAGTTTCCTGAGGCTGTGCGTCAGTTTTATTACCACAGGCAACTAACGAAAAAGCCATCGCACAAACAAGTATTACTAAGTATAACTTCTTTTTCATTCTTACTTCCTTGCTTAATTATTTAATCTGTGCAATTGCATCAGCGGTATGCTGTACGTAAATTGACTGAACTGCATCAATTCTACCTAGACCTTCAATCTGAGTATCCACTGAATCAAATTCACCTGATGCATTAAAGATGCTAAGCCAAGAATCCTCATCATCGCCAGCCATATCATTGTTTGCATGATCACCAGCAACTACCATAAATGGGCGAAGTACTACCTTCTTATAGCCTGCTTCCTTAACCTTCTCTACAATCTCCTCTGCTGATGTTCCTTCTGGCTCACCCTCAACAGTACCTACAAATACGTTGTTATAGCCCATCTTTTCCATAGTTGTTTGCATCTGGCTATAAGTAACCTTTGCAGTGTGCGAAGTACCATGTCCCATAAGAACAAGCGCGGTATCTTCAGGAACGTTAGCTTCTGCCACAACTGCCTTAGCTACTGCTTCTTTATCTGAGTTAATAACAGTGGCATCACTACCTACCTCACCAAGAAGTGGCTCAGCTACCACAATATTCTCAATTTTATCTTCGTAATTTGCTAATGCTTCGCAAAGCTCATCATACTCGGCGCCATGCATAAGATGGGTAGGCTGAACGACAAGATTCTTAACACCGTTGGCCACCGCACGCTCTAAAGCCTGATCCATGTTATCGATAAACTCTTCATCTCTAGCCTGAACATGATTGATGATAATCTGTGCAGTAAATGCACGTCTTACTGTCCAATCAGGATAGAATGAAGCGATAATCTTTTCAACGCTGCTAATATCCTTTACTCGGCTATCATTAAATGAGGTACCAAAGCTTACAACAAGAATCTCGTTCTCACCAATGTTATCCTGATTTAATGGATCATCCAAAGATGCATCACCTGTATTTCTTCCAAAATAATCTGGATCAGCCTCTTCGCCTTCTACGAGTTCCTTCTGTGCATCAGTAAGTGCATCCCAAGCCTCTTTAGCAGCCTTGCACTGTGCATCAGTCTCATCAGTTCTTGTCTGCACATAAATTGCATCAATAAGTGCAGCGCACTCATCAGCCAAAGCCTGATCATCTGCAACCTCTTCAGTCTCTTCTGCTACTTCTTCCTGAACCTCTGCTGGCTCTTCTGTTTTTTCTGGGGTGCTAGGAGCAACATCCTTTGTTTCTCCGCATGCAGAAAGCATACTTGCAGCCAATACGGCTGAGAATAATAATGATAATACCTTTTTTTTCATCTTTCCTCCTTTGCCAATTACTCGTGGCTATAAAAGTATTATTTTATGGGCAGGTCTCCTGGCTTAGTCGCTGTAAGTCCCCTTCCCGCTTTCGCAGTGGCTCAGACTTACTCAAAACCATACAGTGACGAGTTCGCGCAGGCCTCTCACCTGCTTCCCTTTTCACCGGGCATGGATACTTCGTGCTAAACGCCAAAGTCCACCTCGGCACCCACAACTTGCGTATTATATCACAGTTCGTAGTAAAACGCACTAGGGATGGTGAGTATATGCTAAGACCGTCTCGACTTCTACTCGTCGCAAGCGCTTATTCACTCCGGCTCAATGCGCGAACTGCGGACTTCGTCCTTGGTCCTTCGGACTCGCGCCCGCCTACGTTGCTAGCTTGCTCCTCATAACAAAGTCTCGCTTAAGTCTTTAGCCTATACTCACCATCCCTAGTGCTGTTTATTTTGAATTTGTAGTTTCAATGTAATAAATTAATCAATAATATATTTTTCCCGCCTCAAGATTCTTCCTATACTGACACGCTGTTGCATAAAGCAGATTGCAATGCAAACACCGCCTAGCATCACTACATTGTTTATATTTAGAACAACATCCAAATGGTTTAGCTGATGTTTTGTAATTTTTAAAGCTATAATCTAAAAGTGTATTCAAAAAACTCTCAATGTTTTCATCATCCACATTCACCCTATAATGATTATAAAGTTTATCTGATTTAATAGATTTATCTTCGCCAATAGAAATTTTTGTATCCCTTATCTTGTATCTTTGCACATAAAACATATATGTTTTACCTACAAAAGATGACGGTTCTGGCATAAATCTAATAACAATATCCCCATGTTTAAATACAGGCTTATCCGGTCTTACTCTGGGATACTCTTCTTCATTAATAAACAAGCCTATCGAAGCAATTTGTCCTTTTCTTTTTTCTGCCTGACTTATCGACACTGTATAAGAAAGTGTCCCCTCCGGCATATTCAATTCTTCTTCTTTTCGTCGCAGTAGTCCATCTATATTTGGCATACAACTGTGAACCAATTTCACCTGTTGAGTATTTAAATCCGAAAGATTTACTTCTACATCTTCCTCATCTACTTCCACCATTACAGGCTCTTTCCCATTTTTTATGCTGTAGTAAATCTTTCCGCATACAATAGCGTCATCTAAAGCACTATGAGCATTTTTTACATCTATACCATAACATTCAGCAACATCAGACTGTGTATACTTCCCAGTTTTAGTATTAATTTTATATCTAGATATATATTTAATATCATGATACAAATCAACATGATTTATTATGCCGTTATATCCCAGTCTCGCTATAGTTTCTTTTAGTAAAGGCATATCACAACTTCTACCGTTAAAAGTCACTATCGGAATATTTCTGTTCTTATCTAAAAACTCCACAAACTCTCTTATAACCTGTTCTTCAGATGACGCCGTTTTAAGCATCTCCAAAGATATATGATGTATCCCTTGTGCAATAGGATTCATATAGTCAGTAGAATTCACCAAGGATTCAAATCTATCAACAATCTCCCCCTTAACAAATTTAACAGCACCTATCTGTATTATCCTCTTATTACTTTTATTTCCACCGTTAGTTTCTGTATCAAAAGCAATAATTGTATCCTCCAAGTAGTCATCGAGTGTTATATCCTTCACATAAAGACAGCCTTCTTTATAACTTATATTTTCAATAAACTGTTTGTCATACTCTTCCTCTATGTTGTTTAACATCGCCAAAAGCTTATAGTATGTATCCTTCTCTTTCTTCGGAAGATAATACGCATCATAATACGAAATATATCTAGGCATATAGACCTTGGTTTTTGCAATAAATTCATTCATTATAAGATTCAGCTCTTTCGCCTTGTGGGAAGCATCTGCTGTACCAAACAAATCCAAAACCATCTGTGTATATGATTCAACTGATTCTTCAGGTTTTTCTCCTTCATCTGCATTTCCAGATTGCATTTCTAATAAACTATCAAGATTAATCGCAATACATTCTCCGGTTTTTCTTAATTTTATAAGAACTGTACACCCACAAGATTCTTCATTTATATATGGCATTAATCCTATAACATCACATCGAAAATCCCCATCTGATGCTTTATAATAAAGTTCTTTTTCTCTTTTAAATCTTTTATATTCTAATCCAATCTCTTGAAGAATTTCTTTTCTGTTATCAGCATCAATTACATTGTAGAATTCTTTTGTGTTCGCAAACTTTATATTAGCATAGCTCTTTTTTTCAACATTCTTTAATAAATCTAATAAAGCCATAATCCATTTTCTTTCTATAAACCTAAAACCCAAAATACTATAGGCATTTTACGAGTTTCTAAATCTTTCTCGTATCTTATTTCACCTAACAAACAAAAAATTTTACTCTATTCACTTTTATAATTTTTTACTTCTATCCATATATTTTGTGTACTTATTTTAAGTACACTTACAACATTTTATCATATCACGTCCTTAAAATGTACTTAAAATAAGTCGAGAGGTAGTTATGGATAAAAATAAACACTTAGGTTTAAGAATAGATTCTGAAACTCATACTAAGCTAAAAGAATTAGCTGATTATGATGGTCGTTCCATCAACGGAGAAGTCTTATACTTAATAAGACAGGCAATAAAAAAATACGATTCCGAAATCAAAAAAACTGGCAAATAATGCCAGTTTTTTTATTGATGAGCTTTTGGGGACGGGGTTAGAGGTTCATTACAAAAGCTCTGCGGTTGCAGAGCTTTTGTAGTTATTGAGTTACTCCAGATAATAGATGATATCTGTCTGTGATTAGTTCATTAGTAGCTTCAGAAAACTGATACTTGACGAATTGTATTGTTTGCTCAAGGGAGTCCTTATGTGCTAAACATGTTTTGATAATAGCATCAATTGAACTTTCAGCGGCGTATTCTTCTATAGATTGACACATTTGATCACGTCCTTTCTTTGAATCCTTAAAGTGTTTAACAGTTCTACTTAAAGCAGGATATGCTTCATCATAAAAACTGTCACTTTTAAGAAAGAGTTTTAGTAAATGTGATTGCTTATTTCGTTGTTTACTTGCAGCGTTTGCAAAAAAGATGTCTTCTCCATCATTGACTGGCTTATATGTATTTCTGACTAATTGGCATCTTGAAATATGCGTAACTGCCTGACCGTTTCCCAAAACATCATATTCTGTAATATATATGATTTTTACATTTGGAATATTGTCAAACGAAGTTTTTTTAGGTGTATGGTTTGATGTAATGAGAGAGGCATGAAATCGTGCTCTTTTAATATCGTTGTTTGCATCAGACTTCTGTACTTCAATATTACATAAAGAACCATCACCAAGAGTGCATAAAGCATCTAAAACTAACTCTCGATAGATACTCACTTCAGTTTTTTGAACTGTAACTTCTTTTACGACAAGATTATCATCAGTGAGTAGCGTTCTTAGAATTTCCTGGCACACTTTTTTACGTGCACCTACTAGCCTGAAAAAAGCATCGTCAATTAATCGTAGACTTTTTGCTCTGTTCAGAGTTTTTTCGTTATATTTTGACATCAAAATAATACCTCATGTTAATGTGGGCCCTTGATGTCTAGTCCATTATATCATATGAAGGATTAAAAGAAAGATAAAATACAGGTATGAAAATAACGAAATATAAGTCATTCCCCCAAAGTAGCCACTTTATAATCTGGCACGTATACATAATCAAATGGAACAATAAAGTTCCCAAAATGCACTTGATTATAAAGGAGAATAAATCCATGGGAATGGAATATATGTATCTTGGATGTTTAATAATATCAATAGGAATGTTTTTCTGGTTAAAAATATATGACGTAAGAAATAGCACCATTCAGTTCTTTAATTTGCTTATCGTAATAACCTCTAACCTGGGATTTTATTTTGTGTCGATATCTGAAGATTATGAAGAAGCTATTATGGCTCACAAAATTGCGCTGTTTGGCGGTGTATTTTTACCAGTCTTCTATTTCTTTTTGATACTTGAAATATGCCACATCTATATAAGCAACTACGCTTGTGTGTTATTAGTCATCGTTCAGGGATTTATATATTATCTTGTATGCACAATGGATAAATCTGAACTCTTTTATAAGAATATTACAACTCATACAGTTGATGGTGTTTGTATTATTTCTGAAGAATGTGGAACACTACATTTTCTTTTCCCTATGATGATGTTTATATATTTTGTTGCATCAATAATTGCTGCGAACTATGCTCTTCTTAGGAAAAAATCTGTAAATAAAAAATCCTTATTCATCATGTTAATATTTGTAACATTTGCATTAGGAGTATATGTAGTAGAAAGAATTGTTGATTTAGGATTCGAATTAGTCCCATTTGTATATGTTGTATTAATGCTTGGTTCTTTAATACCGGTATATGATTCTGACTTGTACACTGTTCAGGAAAATAAGAATATTATGGATGAAGTTTTCTCGAGCGTTGGCTTTATGACTTTTGACAGAAACTTTACTTACAAGGGATGTAATGAATTTATGGAAAGCGTTTTTCCAGAATTAAGAAACTACATCATTGGCCAGAAAATTTCATACTGCAGCCACGATCTTGAGAATGTTATTAGCAATATTTCTTCATTAGAGATGAAGTATCATAGGAGTCTCAAAAAAGATATTCTGACTGTACCTATCGATACATTTATGGTTGGTGACAGATATTATGTGGGTGAAATTTATGGTGTGACAAATGCCTTTGGTAAGCTCGAAGGATACACCATAAAGCTTAAAGATGATACAGACCGCCAGAAAATTCTTGTTCTTACAGAAAGATACAATGAGGAACTTACCAAAGAGGTCGAAGAAAAGACCAGAAAAATCAAAGACATTCAGCAAAAAGTTATTCTTGGAATGGCAGAGATGATTGAATCCAGAGATTTAAGCACCGGTGGTCATATCAAGAGAACCAGCGAGGTTCTTAAAATATTTGCTGATAAGCTTAGAGCTTCAGATTTGGGCTTTGACGATGAATTTCTTGATAATATTATAAGTAGTGCACCTATGCATGACTTAGGAAAGCTCGGGATAGAGGATGCAATTCTTAGAAAAAATTCAGAACTTAGCAGTGAGGATTTTATCGCTATGAAGAAGCATCCAGAGATTGGGTTCAATATGGTTAACAAAGTATTAGCAGATGTTGAGGAACCAGAATTTATTAAGGTTGCTGAAAACGTTGCACACTATCATCACGAAAAAATGGATGGCACTGGATATCCAGCAGGTCTTAAAGGCGAGGAAATCCCTGTAGAAGCCAGAATTATGGCACTGGCAGATGTTTATGATGCATTAGTATCAAAGAGATGTTACAAAGATGCCCTTTCCAGTGACGAAGCATTTGACATTATAAAAAAGGGTGCAGGTACTCATTTTGATGAGAATTTAACAAAGGTATTTCTTTCCTGCAAAACTGAACTCGAAAGCTACTACAGCAATAACTGAGCTTTTGGGGACGGGGTTAGGGACTCATAAAAAAAGCTCTGCGATTGCAGAGCTTTTTTACTGGATTAATTATCTTACAGCTTCATAGCCTTACATTTCTTTCCTGAAATTTTTTCAAGGAATTCTACTTCATCTTCATAAGCCTTCTTTACTGAATTGATGGTAGCTACATCAAAGAGTTTTTCATCTACTTTCTTTCTCACATCATCAGTCATATATAAATCATTGTAATCAATTTCTATATGACCACCGGTATATTTTCCAGTATCATGCGAATCACCAGGATCAAATTCACATTCAACGCGGAACGATTCAATATCACTAATTTTGTGAACAAAGCCGTCATTTACTCTAATAAGGCCATTTGCCTCATCTACAGCAATTTTGCCTGATGGAGAATAAGTAGTAGCTGTGAATCTATTAAGAATCTCGTTTCTTTCAGGAATACTCTCAAGAAATGCTTTTGCTTCAGCTGCTGTAACCTTCTTTATATCCTTATGTACTCTTAATCGATCAATACGCATCTGTTTTTCGCCATAAGTAAACTCACCACAGGTCTCACACATAACGCCACTATCTGCAAGTTCTATTCCTGTAGGAATAAGTTTATTACATACAGCACAGTTTCTTGGATGTGCCTCCTGATATTTTGCCTTACCTCTGTAATAAAGAATAACAACAACTACAAATACAACAAATAACAAAAATAACATGTCTTTTCTACCTCTAATAAAGAGGGACGCTTCTTTCAAGGAGCGTCCCTTTGTTTTACCTAAATATCAAGTGCCTTAATCTTTTCAGCAATCTCATCAACCTGAGCCATGCACTGTTTCTTTGGTTCACCAAATGTTGATTTCATTCCTGAAATGCCAAAAGTAAGTTTATCCTTTATTCCAGCCTTAATGCTGCTCTCAAGCATATTACCCACACCAGCAATCATTGTACTTCTCTGGATAATGAATTTACCCTTATTTCCAGTAATCCAAACCTGGTTTTCATTATCAACCTTAGGAAATGCTATAAGATATGCAAAACCATGTTTTGTATACTCTGGAACACCTGCTTCAAATTCTATGTCTTTAATTTTGTTATAGAATCCTTCGATGTCCAACTTTTCTTTAGTCTGAATCTTAACCATCTTCATTCCCATTGCATCTGAAAAACCCATTTCATATCCTCCTTTATGAGCGTAATACTAAAAAAAATTATTACATACGAGCCTATATTTTTCAACACATATTTAGGACATGTCTTTTATGAACCCAAACCCCCGTCCCCAGAGTTCAAAACTCCTGCACTATTGTGCAGGAGTTTTTGGGACATCACTATTATTTCTTGTTATGAGCTGCATGGGCTTTTCTTGCCTTGCGTTTATTTGACTCATTTACAAAGATTAAAAGAAGTAATGATACTGCTAATCCAAGGATTATGATAAGAACAACAATGATAGTGTTTACTGCTTTCATCATTGTAAGTCCTGTAGACTTTCCACCCTTGTAGCAGATTGCATAAGATGAAAATCTGTCTGTTGTGAACATGATCTTGTCTGAATCATTTGATTCGTTATCAAGGAATTCATATTCAGTTCCATCTGCGGTCTGATGAGCTCTTAAGATGCAGAACTCTCTTCCTTCAGCCTTAATGTTATTAGGAATCTCAAGAACAATCTGCATTGGTACTGAAAGCTCAGTTACGCACTCGGTTCTTCCTGAATTGCTCTTCATAAGAACAGCTTCAAAGAAGTTTCCAACAACCATATGATTCTTTGAGGCAAGACGTGCCATTTCCTTATCATCTTTGGTCTGGAACTGATTGTTTGAGAAGATGTTCATGTTAACCTGGATTGGATTACCCTTGAAGCATTCAATCTTCTCTTCTTCCGTAAGAATTCCATCTACTACATCGCCAAGGTTAGGGATAGAAGCAACCTCAAAGTAGCTCTTTTCCTCAGTTTCTCTTGCATTGCTAGAGTAGTCATTATTTACAGAAACAGCCAAGAACTGATTTTCTGCAGCCTTTTCAAGAAGAAGTCGATCCTGTCTTTGACGAATTAACTCTCTTGCTTCGCTTTCAGTTATATCAAGTTCCTGAAGTACACCAACGGCATCAGCATATCCGTAGAACTCTGCCATTTCCTCTGGATCAAGCTGGTCAAGTTCCTCTGCATCAGCATCAGGCTTTTCAAAAGTCTCCTCTAATTCTTTTGCAGTTTCCTCTTTTTCTTTCTTGGTCTCTTCATCACCCTTCTTATCTGCTGGTGTTGCAGGGTCTTTACCACCAGGTGTAGCAGTCTTTGCAAACTTAACACTTATATTGTGTCCTGCTGCAAGCTTATCAAATGTGTAGCTTGATACTGCACCAACATTTGTTCCATCAACAATTACTGCTGAAATCACATATCCATTTGATGGTACAAATCTGTAGGTAACATTATCTCCCTGAACAAAACTATTGTTGCCAGATGGAGTAATCTTACCCTGTCCTTCTGCTACGGACGATTTAATATTATAGACAGTTGCACCTTTCTTCTTAAAGGTAGCTGTAAGCGAGAAATCCTGGCCTATGTTAGAAATTGTAATATCTGTATTTTTACTTACAACATCGTTGTTATATACCCAGCCATCAAAAGTGTATCCATCAATTGGCTTTGCTGTAAGTGTAACGGTAGAGCCCTTAGCATAATTTCCTGCGCCAAATACAACACCTGTCTTATCTGGATAGACACCTACATTAATTGCGTAGGATGTTCTTTCAAATTTAGCTACAATCTCTCTATTTGAAGTAATGTTCTCAAGAACAAATTCCTCCTTTTTAGAGATTCTTTCGTCATCCTCATACCAGCCTTTAAACTCAAACCCACTATTTGGTTTTGCCTTAAGTTTAGTGCTTGTACCGTATAATACGTTGACACTGTCTGAAATCTTACCACCTTCTGGGTGGTTAGCTTTTACTTTTACATAACAGTTAGTCTGAGCAAAGTTTGCTACTACTTCTGTATTCTTTTTAACATTCTTAAGAACATATTTCTGGTCGCTTGAAACCGCATTTCCATCAATAGTCCAGTTTACAAACTTATATCCATTATTTGGTGCTGCAAGAAGTTCTACATCACTTCCAGACTTAACAGTCTTTCCACCACTTGTAGTACCACCGTCTGATGGGTTTGATCTTGTTGTAACAGAATATTTTCCCGACTCAACATCTACGATACCAAATTCCCATACATCAGGATCCATTACTGAAGTAATGATAACCTGAAAACTTTTAGCAGTTTCATCATTACCGACTACAAGGTTACCGCTATTATCAATCTTGGTATTTGCACTGGTATTACCACCAACTTTCCAGTTTACTCTGGTGTCTGGGTTGTTTTTACCTTTTACATCAGCTGAGAATGAATAACTGCTTCCTGGTGATAAGGTTACACGGCCAGGCACAACAGCCATATAAGTAATGTATGGCGCCTTATTTACAATCTGTCCGGTAAGTCCAACTGTTATAGATTTTGTAGTATCACCATTAGGGATAAGTACAAGGCCTCCAGTATAAGCGCCAATTTCCTGCTCCGATTTCAATTTCACATAAATAGTAGTTGACTGGCTTGGAGCTAATGACATTGGACCAGAAGCATTCACCTCATAGGCTGTTCCATCAAGCTGATAGATAAGGTTTACAGTTGCTGTACCTGTATTTGTAACAATTACAGGTTTAAAATCAACAGTAGTACTTCCCTGATCTACTTCACCAAAACTTACTACCCTGGTATTAACTGAAATTTCTGTCACAAGCTCTGGTGTTGGTGCCGGAACCGGATCAATAAAGCTTGGATCCGATGGACCTGGTGTAGGAGCCGGTGTAGGTACTGGATCCGGATCGGGAATTGGATCTGGGTCTGGCTCCGGATCCGAAACAGGCTCCTCTATTGGGTCTGGATCTTCCACTGCCATTACAACGTACGGATTAAGCGCAACTGATGTGAAGGCAATAAGAAGAACCATTGACACATTTATAACCATGTATAGAATTTTCTTATTTATCTTTTTCATTTTTTCCTCCTGTTCCTAGATAAAGTTAATTCTATTTGTTTATTATCTGCTGTTCAATGAGTCTTTATTATCATTTTTAATCAACATTTCTTTACAATTTATACGTTTTACCGACAAAAATAGCTATAAAAAAATGCATCCACTTTCGTGAATGCATTTAAGCTATTTTTTTATTGGAATTCTTATTTCAACATCTCCAGCCATAAGTGAGGTCAGTGTACCCTGCTTATAGACGATAACCAAATCACCTTTTTCGACATACCAGATTGCCAAAAATTCGTCTCTATAAGTCGATATCTTATCAAGATAGTTTTCCTTTAAATCATCTTTGTGATCTTTTTCAAGAATTTCGGCTATCTTTTTATCAAGTTCTTTTAGCTCATCATCTGTGTAGATATCAGTAATAGCAAGTTTCTTACCAGTTTCGGCATCAAGTGTCGTACCTGTTACCTCAGAATAAACATTACTTTTTGAAGAATTTGTAAGTCTGTCAGTCCTAAAAGAAATATATGGAGCCTTCTTTGATGTGGTGGTTATTCTAAGGACATCATAATATCCTTCAGTCGCCTCCTCATTTTCAAACGCTTCTATATCAAGAGACGTAAACTCTTTTCCATCAATCTCAACGCTCCAGTCATCGTAATCCATCTGAGCATATTCAAGATTATCTTCCTGGTCGTAGAAATAATCTTTCACACTTTCAACATATGCATCTATTCCTGCCTGAAGATCTGAATTTGATGTTTTAAGCTCGTCATAGTCAAGTCTGGTGCAGTAAAGATTTGTTCCATCAGTAGCAGGCCAACCTTTAACCTCTGTTATTTCATCTTCTACTTTTACACCACCACAGCCTGTTAAAACGCCTAATGCTAAACTCGCCGAAAAAGCTAACGCTATAATTTTTTTAGTTTTCATTTTCCTGTTCTGCCTTAATTGCAGCTTCCTGCATTTCCTGAATTTCTGGGAAGAAAGAAATCATAGGTTTGATATCCTCACCCTTGAATTTTCTTTGCTTGTAGTTCTTGGTAATTGCAAGAACTGTACCAGAAAGAGTAAGTACACCAATAAGGTTAGGAATAGCCATAAGACCGTTAAAGGTATCTGAAAGATCAATTGCAAGTGAAGCATCAAGAGTAGATCCTGCTACAACTACAATTACAAAAATGACCTTGTAAACCATAATAGCCTTTGTTCCAAACAAGAACTCCCAAGCCTTTGATCCATAGTAACTCCAACCAAGTACAGTTGAAAGAGCAAAGAGAGTAACTGCGACTGCAATAAATACACCACCTGCAGTACCAAAGCTTGAAGTAAATGCCTCTGTAGCAAGGCCAAGCTTTGTTGCTCCTGAAATAGAAGCACCAGTTTCAAGATCAACAATACCAGTAGTTAATACTACAAGAGCGGTAAGTGTACATACGATAATTGTATCAACAAATACCTCAAAAATACCCCAAAGGCCCTGAGTTACAGGCTCTTTAACGTTTGAAGCTGAGTGAACCATAACTGATGATCCAAGACCTGCTTCATTTGAGAATACACCACGCTTAAATCCCCAGGTGATTGCCTGCTTGATAATAGCACCGCCAACACCTCCTGCAGCAGCTTTAGCAGTAAATGCATGTCCAAAAATAGAAGCAAAAGCTGGGCCAACCATGTTCGCATTCATAATTACAATTATCAAAGCGCCAACGATATAAAATCCTGCCATGAAAGGAACAACTCTTTCATTTACTTTAGCAATTCTCTGAAGACCACCAATTACAACAAGTGCAACTACGATAGCAAGAATGATACCAATAATAAGGCCACCTGTTTTACTATCTGTAGGAACACCGCAAACATTAAGAACAGATTCCTTAATAGAAACAATCTGTCCCATATTTCCAATACCAAAAGATGCTAATATTGCAAAACATGAGAATAAAGTTGCGAGTACTTTACCAATAACCTTGCAGCCTTTTTTTGCGCCAAGACCATCACGAAGGTAGTACATAGCACCACCACTCCACTCGTTATGTTCATTCTTTCTTCTGAAGAAAATACCAAGAACATTTTCTGAGTAGTTAGTCATCATTCCGAAGAATGCTGCAATCCACATCCAGAAAATTGATCCTGTACCACCCATGGTGATAGCGAATGCGATACCTGCAATGTTACCAGTACCAATTGTCGCTGAAAGAGCGGTACAAAGAGCCTGAAACTGAGATATCTGCGTCTTATCATGATTCTTTCTGACATCTTTTTTCTTAAACATACCGATGAAGGTTTCCCTCATCATATGTCTAAAGTGGGTAACCTGGAAAAATCCAGTTACTAATGTCATGATGACACCTGTTCCTACCAAGAGTATAAGTGCCGGAACGCCCCACACGACGTCGTTAATAGCGCCATTTACGTTTGCAATAATTTCTGACATTTGTCCTCCTAATCCAAGGCCTCGACAAGGTACATCATCCCCTCATCGAAGTCTATATAAGCAACATCATCTATTATTTCATTGCTTATGCATAGACTGCTTCCCTTTTTTATATTTTTTTTATTTAGGTTATATTTCATACCCTTAAGGGTCACCCCTTTAACCTCATCAGTGTAACATAAAAGAGAAATATATTGACCATACTGCTCTTTTTTTACAATAGTATGTTCTCCTCTACTAAGCAGGGAAACTCTATTTTTTTCATTAATCAAAGTAATATTTGTGTAAGGACTCTTCTCATATCCTATCTTAAGAAGTTCCATATTTGCCATTGTGTGATCAAGTCTTGATCCTGATGCAGCGTAAAGAACGATTGGAACGGCTTCAAATCTTCTTATACTCTCTCTTATGGCAAACTCCATATCAGTATCATCTTTTACTGGATTTAATTTAATTTCTGGTATTTCAAGACTTCTATATTTTTCAATAATCTTTTCAGAAGCCGAATCAAAATCTCCCAGCATCAAATCAGGCTTTATTTTAGCTTTATCAAGAGCCTCAAGGCCTTTATCCGCCGCAATAATAAAGGAGTAGCTAACATCTTTTAGCTGCTCCTTTAGAAAATCTGTATCAATGCTCCCGCCGGCAACTATTATTACTTTTTTTATGTCCTTCATTACATTTTAGAAAGAAATGCCTCAACATTTTCCTCAACATCATTAGGGAAAACTGCAGAACCTGCAACAATAATGTTTGCTCCTGCATGAAGAATTTCCTCGACATTCTCCAAAGTTATGCCACCATCAACTTCTATATCTGTTTTAAGGCCTCTCTCCTCTATCAGTTTGCGAAGATCCTTAATCTTTTCCTTCATATATGGAATAAACTTCTGACCGCCAAATCCAGGATTTACAGTCATAAGTAAAATCATATCAACTTCATCAAGAATGAGTGAAACAGTATCTATTGGAGTAGCAGGATTAATTGCAACACCTGCAAGAATGCCTCTGTTTTTTATTTTTCTAATAGTTGCATCCAGATGATTTGTTGCTTCTGCATGAATTGTAATAATATCAGCTCCGGCATCAGCAAATAAATCAATATGACGCTCAGGGTTATTTACCATAAGATGAACATCAAGAATCTTATCTGTCATCTGACGAACTGATTTAAGTTCTGCTGTACCAAACGAAAAATTTGGTACAAAATCACCATCCATTACATCAAAGTGGATATATTGAGCTCCTGCTCTGTCTGCCGCCTCAATTTGGGCACGAAGGTTTCCAAAATCTGCAGCTAAAATTGATGGTGATAAACAGTTCATAATAACCTCTTAATATTTGCTTCTGTTCTTAACTTCCGTTAAAAATCCTATATACCTTTGATGACGCCCCTGACTGATAGCTCCCTCAGAAACAGCGTCTTTTATTGCACAATCAGGCTCATTTTCATGCAGGCAAAGACTGAATCTACAACCCGGCTCAAGCTTTACATATTCCGGATATAAATCTCTAAGCTCTTCTTTTTCTACCATTGGAATGTCCGCTGAGGAAAATCCTGGAGTGTCAAAGATAAAAGTATTATCCATTACTGGTAAAAGTTCAGCATGTCTTGTTGTATGCTTTCCTCTTGCTATCTTTTCTGATAGCTCTCCAGTCTCCATTTTGTTTTCTGGACATATATTGTTTATAAGGGATGACTTCCCAACCCCGGAAGGACCTGCAACTGCTGCTCTTTTATCCTTTATGGCATCAAGAATCTCGTCCTGTCCAAGCTTTGTCTTTGTCGACGAAAAAATAACTCTGTAATTAGAACCTTTCAGTTCTTCTTTAAATAAATCAAGCTCTTCTTGTGATGCAAGGTCTGATTTATTTACAACAATGATACACTCTACGCCTTCCGACTCCATCCTTAAAAGAAATCTATCCAAAAGATTAAAGTCTGGATCCGGTGTCTTTGCTGCAAACACAACCAAAATCACGTCAACATTCGCAATCGCCGGTCTAATAAGACTGTTTTTACGCGGAAGTATCTCATCAAGACCTCCCGTAATTTCCTCACCATGGAGTGGAGTGAACTCTACCTCATCTCCCACTAAAGGTGTTATTTTTTGACGGCGAAAACCTCCTTTTGCCTTGCAGGAATAAATTTCTCCATCCTCTGCATAGACATAATAGAAGCCTCCTATGCCTTTAATAATTGTGCCTGTCAATTAGTTTGTAAGAACAGCACCCTGCTGCTGAGTAAATGTAAGTTTTTCTTTGTTTGTGAAATAGATTGGCTTAAGATTCTGATCCACATTACCTGTATCACCTTCAACGTTCATATATCCACCAGGTGTCTTAATATTCTGAATGGTGATGGTTGAACCAGCCTTTACAGTACCTTCAGTAAGAAGATTATCATTATCATCGTAAATCTTTACGGTAAGTTTCTGACATCCAGTAAGAGTCATTTCATCCTGAGTAATTGTTCTATTGTAGCTGTAAAGAGCACTACCTGATGAAACAACAAGTGAAATTTTAGCACCCTTATCTACTGCTGCATTCTTAGATGGGCTTGAAGAAATAACCTTACCCTGCTCAACAGTAGTACTGTTTTCTGTAGTGACAGTACCTACAGCAAGTCCAGCATTGGTAATCTTCTTGTTTGCTTCCTCCTGAGTAAGACCAGTTACATCTGGAACAGTAATACTCTCAGTACCCTGGCTGATAACCATTGCGATGGTGTCACCCTTGCTTGCCATGCTACCAGAAACTGGTGACTGTGAAATAACATAACCTGAAGCAACTGAATTACTATATGAATAACTTCTTGTGAAGTTAAATCCTGCATCTGAAAGAGCACTTACAGCCTGTGACTCTGAGAATCCTGAAATATCAGGAACCGCAATCTGACCAGTACCGCTTGAAGTCATAACATATACAACAGATTTAGTTTCAAGGATTTCTCCTACTTCTGCGCTCTGCTCTGCAATAAGACCCTCGTCAATAGTATCTGATGTAACCTGTCCCTGAACCTTAAGAGAAAGACCAAGTTCCTCAAGCTTCTTTGTAGCTTCGTCAACAGTAAGACCACAGATATTTACCATCTCAACCTTATCAGCTGGAGCTTCCTCTTCTGCAGTCTCCTCTTCTACGACTTCCTCGATCTGAGTATCTTCTGGCTTGTCATTTCCAATAATACCTGCAACATTAAGAACAAGATAAATAACAAGGCAAAGGATAACTACACCAGCGATAATACCAAGAACGGTGATAAGCTTTTCAACCTTAGGATTTAAAAATCCTTCATCGTCATCATCATCGTCGTCCTCATCATCCTCATCGTAGTCATCATCATCTTCGTCGTCGTAATCATCGTCATCATCATAATCATCGTCATCAAAGATTGAGAACAGACCACGCTTTTTCTTTGGCTTTCTGTCATCGTCATCATCATCTTCGTCGTCTTCGTCATCATCGATGGTGATTGGCTTCTTAGGCATCTTAGCCGCTATCTTTTCATCATTAGCCTTTTTAATTCTCTCCATCTCATCTGCTGAGATTGCCTTTGTTTCCTGAATGCTGTCAGCAGTAACTACGAAGTTTTCATTTGGGCTCATAAGAGCTTTCTTTAAATCTAAAATAAGGTCTGCAAGAGTGAGATATCTCTTATCTGGACTTTTCTGAGTACACTTTCCAATGATTCCAATAATGCTTATTGGTGTTTCTGGTGCAAAAGATCTGATGTCTGGTAAATCCTGCTGAAGATGCTGAATTGCAACAGTCACAGCATTGTCTCCATCAAATGGAACATGGCCTGTAAGCATCTCAAACATTACGATACCCAAAGAATAGATATCAGACTTCTGATCAACATATCCATTTCTGGCCTGCTCTGGTGAAGTATAGTGAACTGATCCCATTGCTTCATTAGAAACAGTGTTTCCAGTGGTTGCTCTTGCGATACCAAAATCAGTAACTTTAACCTTACCTTCTGAAGAAATCATAATGTTCTGAGGTTTTATATCTCTGTGAACGATTCCTTTATTATGAGCAGCCTCAATACCTCTGGCTACCTGAATACCAATTGAAGTAGCTTCCTTAAAAGTAAGCTTACCTTTCTTTTCGATATATGTCTTTAATGTGATTCCCTCAATATATTCCATAACAATGAAATATTCTCCGTTATCACTTCCAACGTCATATACATTAACAATGTTTGGATGCTCCAAAGATGCAGCAGACTGAGCCTCTGCTCTAAACTTTGTGAGGTATGTCGTATCCTGAGCATATTCACTCTTGATAACTTTTATAGCCACAAAACGATCAAGAACAGCATCTTTTGCTTTATATACATATGACATTCCGCCTGAGCCAATCTGCTCAAGTATTTCATATCGATCCTGTAAAAACATTCCTGATGTCAACATATCCTACTCCTTAAACTCTTACCACTGTAATAGTGATGTTATCTGTTCCTCCTGCCTCATTCGCCATTTTCACAGCTCTTTTGGCAATCATTTCTACTTCTTTTTCTTCTTCAACAATATTAAATATTTCTTCATCGGACACCATGTTTGATAATCCGTCTGAACACATGATAATAGTATCCCCTTCAAATACACGAGCCTCAAAAATATCAGCCTTAACATCCGGCTCAATACCAAATGCTCTGGTTATTTTGTGCTTTTCAGGGTGATGCTTGGCTTCCTCGTGTGTGAGAATTCCAAGTCTGACCATCTCTTCAACCATTGAATGGTCTTCTGTAATCTGCCTGATACCAGATTTATTTATAAGATACAGTCTGCTGTCGCCTATATTCAAAACAGTAAGAATGCCGTTTTCTACAACCGCTTCAACTACAGTCGTTCCACAGCCTTTTTTATCGTCTTCAACAGCTGCAATATTAATCAAATCAATGTTTGCTTTTAAAGTAGCATCCTCTAAGATTTCTGATATCTCAAAATTTGAATCTGCCTCAATGTAAGATGTAATGGATTCAACAGCAAAGCTTGATGCAAACTCACCTGCGTTATGACCACCCATTCCATCAGCCACAACATAGAAATTAGGAAGGTGACCCAAACTTGTGTCACACGAAAAAAAGAAGTCCTGATTAGCACTTCTTACCATTCCTTTATCAGTTAATGAGTAGCTTTTCACGAAACTAAATCTCCAAATTTATGAAAGGTTCTTACCTTCCAAATGACGCCTTCTAAGCTGTCCGCACGCGCCATCTATATCACGTCCCATTTCCCTCCTAATAGTAACAGAAATGCCGTATTTTTCAAGGTTTTTCTTAAAGACTAAAGACCTATTTTTGGTCGTGGATTCATAATTTCTCTCCTTGATTGGATTAACCGGAATAAGATTAATATGGGCATCTGAAGGGAAGTTTTTCATATTATTTTCAAGAAGGTTCGCAAGTTCTTTTGCATCTTCCTCAAAGTCATTAACATTTTGTATAAGTGTATATTCAAAGGAAAGTCTTCTGCCAGTAGTCTCAAAATATTCACTGCAGGCACCTAGCACTTCTTCAATACTGTATTTATTAGCAATAGGCATGAGTTCTCTTCTTTTTTCCTGAGAAGAAGCATGCAAAGAAAGAGCCAAAGTCAGCTGAAAATGATTTTGAGATAGCTCTTTTATCTTTGGAACAATACCGCAGGTACTAACAGTGACATTTCTAAGGGAAAGATTCTTTCCATCTGGGTGGCTTATAAGGTTTAAAAATCGTATAAGGTTATCATAATTATCCAAAGGCTCACCAGAACCCATAATTACAACATGACCAACCTTTTCATTAGTGTCTTTTTCTATAGAATAGATTTGAGAAAGCATCTCACCTGCGCTTAAGTTTCTGACAACTCCGTCTATGGTAGAAGCACAGAACTTACACCCCATCCTGCAGCCAACCTGCGACGAAATACATACTGTATTGCCGTAATGATAACGCATAAGCACACTTTCTATCACGTTTCCATCGTAAAGTCCAAAAAGATATTTTCTTGTACCATCCTCTTTTGAAATTTGGCAATCCACCACTTCAGTTTTTGCCAACTTGTATTTATTTAGTAAATCTTCTTTTAATTTCTTCGGAATATTTCCTGCTTCATCAAATGACGAAATCTGTTTTTTATGAATCCACTCAAAAATCTGCTTGGACCTGAATTTCTTTTCGCCAAGTTCTTCTACAATTTTTGTTAATTCCTCGGGATAGAGGCTGTTTAAATCAAGTTCACTCATTACTTTTCTCAAAGACCGCTATAAAAAAGCCATCATTTCCAATATTAATATCTGGCAGAATTTGTGTATAACCTTTTAATGCGAATTCCGGGTGTCTCTTCTCAAAAGAAAGTGCATTTTCCTCATTCTCTGCCTTGTTTATGGTGCATGTTGAGTATACAAGCTTCCCTGACGGCTTTACATACTGGCATACAACATCTAATATCTGCGCCTGTAGCTTTGCAAGTTCAGAAGCTTTTTCTATTGAGAAATTATACTTTATATCCGGCTTTTTACCAATTACACCAAGGCCAGAGCAAGGAAGATCCGCTATAACAATATCCGCTTTCCCTAAAACATCTTCATCCAGCTTCGTTGCATCAAAAACTTTAGCACTTAAATTGGATAAATTAAGTCTTGTTTTATTTTCTTCTATCAGTTCAACTTTATATTCTGTCAAATCTCTGGCATCAACATGGCCTTTGCCGTGCATAAGCTGTGCTGCATGTGTAGCTTTTCCTCCGGGTGCTGCACATACATCTATCACATAATCCCCCTCTTTAGGATCAGAGACTATTGCTACCGCCATTGAGCTTAGGTCTTGAATGTAAAATCTGCCTTTAATAAATTCCTCATTCTTTTCAAGAACTCCTAAACCACTGACAGAAAGTGCAGTTATCGTTTTTCCTAAAACATCTTCTAAGCTAACCTTACTAACAGTAGCACCTGATTCTTCCAATATTTTTTTAAGTTCTTCTGATGATATTTCATCTTCATTCACCCTTACGGTGATACTGCTTTGTTCCATCATAGCCTTAGCTAGCGCAGCCGGATCATCGGAACATTCATTAAGTACATTCCAAACCTCGTCCGGAACAGAATAAAGTATTTTTTCATCACAGCCCGGGAACTTTTGGCCCGATGGAAGGGCCTCTTTACGTCTAATAACTGACCTTAGGACTCCATTTAAAAATCCTGACAATCCGCCAAGACCTCTTTTCTTGCAAAGCTTAACAGCCTCATTTACAGCCGCATGATCTTTTATACTATCCAAAAAATAAATCTCATAAATAGCCATACGAAGTAAATTTCTAACTATAGGCTTTAGCTTATTAACTTTTGTCTTACTATCCAGAGAGATAATGTAATCCAAAAGTATTTTATTTTCTACTACGCCTGTAATTTCTCTTGAAAGAAGAGCTTTTACATGCCTGTCAAGATATCCATACTTAAATAACAGATCGGATAAAGTCCGATCTGTATATGCGCCTTTTTCAAGAATTTCTATTAAACTGTCTAAAATCAGTTCTCTCTCGTTCATTAAAGATTTATTCCTCTACAGAAATCTGCGGCATTCATCCTCTTCTTTCCTTCAAGCTGAAGTTCTGTTATTTCTATAAGTTTATCAGATGCCCTAAAATATAATTTATCTTTAATTTTTGCAACCGCACCATTTTCCTTATCCTTAAGTTCTTGGCACTCTTCAAACTCAGCAACCCTGCCCCACCATAATTTTAAAAGCTTACCATTAAAATCAGTAAATGCAGAAGGCCAGGGATTAAGGCCTTTTATATATCGCACAATTTCTTCAGCACTCTTATTAAAATCAATTCTGCCAAGTTCTTTGCTTATTTTGCCAACCTTGGTAGCCAAAGCTTCATCCTGTGGCACTGGCTTTAGTTCATCTATTTTATCAAGTGCTTCAACTAAAGTATCTGCCCCCAGTTTTGCAAGTTCATCAAACAAAAGCCCTCCAGTATGATCTTCTCTTATTGGAAGTTCTTTTGTATAAAGTATGTCTCCATCATCAAGGCCTTCGCCCATCTGCATGATAGTAACACCTGTCTTTTCTTCTCCATTTAAAATTGCCCACTGAATAGGGGCTGCACCTCTATATTTAGGCAAAAGTGACGCATGCACATTTATACATCCGTATTTTGGAAACTCAAGTATTTCCTTAGGCAAAATCTGTCCAAAAGCAGCAACCACACATACATCACATGGAGTATCTACTACCTTGGCTACATTTTCAGGAAGCCTTATCTTCACTGGCTGAAAAACTGGAATATCATTCTTTACAGCAATTTCTTTAACTGGGCTAGGGCAAAGTGCGCCGCTTCTTCCTTTTGGCTTATCGGGTTGAGTAACAACCAAAGGAACTTCATGTCCTGCATTTATAATTGCTTCAAGAATCTCACCAGCAAAGTCTGGTGTTCCCATGAACATTACTCTCATTATTCTTCGTCCTCATCGTAGTTTACATCTTTTAAAGTTCCTACAACCTTCTCTACATAAAGATGTCCATCAAGGTGATCTATTTCATGAAGAAGTGCTCTTGCTAAAAGTTCCTCACCCTCCACTACTATTGGATTCATATCAATATCGAAAGCTTCAACCTTAGCGTAATTAGGTCTTGTTACTTCGCCTGATTTTCCAGGAACGGAAAGGCATCCTTCCTGACCCGTCTGTTCTCCTGAAGTTTCAATGACCTTAGGATTAACAAGAATGATTGGACCCTCCCCAACGTCTATTACAACTATTCTCTTAAGAACTCCAACCTGAGGAGCTGCAAGGCCTACACCCTCTGCCTCATACATAGTATCAAGCATATCCTCAACGAGAATCCTGTTTCTTTCATTCATTTCAGTTACTTCTCTGCAGACCTTTGTGAGACACTCCTCACCCATTACTCTAATTTTTCTAGTCGCCATATCAATCCTCTTTCTATAAATCAAAGTCAAACTGGCTTTGTATATTTCTGAACAAGCTGTTCTCTAACATAAAGGCTTCCAATTCATCCTTTATAGCAACAAGGCTTTCCATCTTTCTTGCCTTTATAAATACTTCTTTTCTATACACGTCCTGTATTTTCGAAATACCTGCATCCTTAGGTCCCATAACAAGTAAATTCTTTGGAGCATCACTTAGCTTATGTTTCAATGCGTTCGCCGAAGCCTCCAGGTTCTTCTGATTAGGCGAACTTAAAAGCAGATTTAACATATGTCCTGCAGGTGGATAATCAAGAACTCTTCTATAAGCAATTTCCTTTTCAAAAAACCCTTCATAATCCTGCTCTTTACTTAACAAAACAGCATAGTGATCTGGCTGATAGGTCTGAATTATTACTTTTCCTGGCAAATCGCCTCTTCCACTTCTTCCAGCCGCCTGTGTCAAAAGCTGAAAAGTCCTCTCGCACGACCTAAAATCATGATCATTTAATGACATGTCTGCCGCCAAAATTCCAACAAAAGTAACTTTCGGAAAATCATGGCCTTTTACAATCATCTGAGTTCCTATAAGTACATCCGCTTCGCCATCCTTAAACTTTGTAATTATATTCTCATAATCACCCTTTTTCGAGGTGGTATCAGCGTCCATTCGAAGAGTCCTTATTCCCGGGAACTCTTTTTGTATCATCTCTTCTACTTTTTCAGTTCCAGCCTTAAATCCTGATATATACTTAGATCCACACTTCGGGCAAAGCTTTGGTTTACTTTCAGTGTGACCACAGTAATGGCAAACCATCTTATTTCCATAGTGCTCTGTAAGTGAAACATCACAATGTGGGCACTTTATTACTTCACCGCAGGATCTGCACGAAACAAAACCAGCTACGCCTCTTCTATTAAGAAAGAGTATGGACTGCTCACCTTTACGTAATGTTTATTCCATCACCTCATGAGCGCGTCTGCTTAAAATACTTCTGTTTCCCTTTTTTAGTTCTTCTCTTAAATCAACTATTTCACAATCAGGAAGTGCCTGTTTTTGTGCACGTTCCGTAAGCTCATAAAGCTTATATTCACCCTTCTTCGCTTTCTCATAACTTTCAACTGAAGGAGTGGCTGAGCCCAAAACGACTGAAGCCCCTGACATTTTTGCAAGTTCAATCGCCGTCTCTCTTGCGTGATATTTTGGAACTGTCTCCGACTTATAACTAGTCTCATGTTCCTCATCTATAATAATTAAACCAAGATTTAAAAAAGGAGCAAATAGAGCACTTCTTGGTCCAATCAATATATCAATTTCTCCAATGCGAGCCCTTTCCATCTGATCATGGCGCTCACCCTTACTCATTTTCGAGTTAAGTACGCTTATTCTGTCTCCAAACCTGCCATAAAGTCTCATAACAGTCTGGAATGTAAGCGATATTTCAGGAATCAAAAAGATAGCCTGTTTGCCACTTTTTATCACCTCGGAAATCATCTCCATATAGACTTCCGTCTTTCCTGATCCTGTGACACCTCTCAACAAATAGGTTTTTCTTATTCCGCCACTATAGTCTACCAAAAAATCATCAACTATTTGTCTTTGATTTTCATTTAAGACTGGTGGAATCTTCCCCTGCGAAATATGGGAAAGTGGATTTCGAAGTGCATCCTTCTCCTCCACCTCTAAAAGTCCCCTTTTTTCCAGGTCTCGTATGACAGGTGAGTCCACAAAAAGCTTCCCTGTTGCAACCTCCCAGGGAATTACTTCATCCTCAAGAAGTGCTGATAAAAGCCTTATCTTCTGTTCTGAAGCATTCTTTTTTTTCGCTATTTCTGCCAGTTCGACTCTCAAATCGTCTACAGGCATATTTCGCTTTATAAAACGATATACAGTAGGCTTAACCTTCTCTTTTACAGGAATAACAGTCTTTAGTGATGCATTTAACGTACCGCCAAAATGTCTTTTCATCCAGTAAGCTAAAGCAATCATGCGAACATCTGTCGCAATCATATCATCACAGATCTTTATTATATTTTTAACCTTACTCTCATCAAAGTCTATCGAATCAGTAAGTTCAACAACATATCCTTCTATTTCCCTGTTTCTAAAAGGAATAATAACCTTTACTCCCGGAACTATCTTTTTAGATAATTCCTCAGGAATTCCATATGTAAAAGGCTTATCCAGCTTTTCATGAGAAATATCAATGATTATCTGCGCATACATATCAAAATTATAACATAAAAAAAAGGCTCTGCCAAAGCAGAGCCAAAAATTATCTTCCTGTATATTTTTCTTCACAATACTTGCAGCGATATACCTCTTTTTCTGGATCAGTCAAAAGGAATATCTGGTCAAGTTCCTGCTCAATACTGGTTATGCATCGTGGATTCTTGCACTTAATGACATTTACAATCTTCTCAGGAAGTGTCAGTCTATGCTTTGCAACAATTGCATCATCCTTAATCACATTAACGGTAATGTTATGATCTATAAATCCAAGTATATCAAGATCAAGAGCTTCGATTGGGCACTCAACTTTTATAATATCCTTCTTGCCCATTTTGTTACTTTTAGCATTCTTTATAATTGCGACAGTACAATCAAGTTCATCAAGCTTAAGGTCATGATATATTCTTAATGAGTCCCCTGCTTTTATATGATCTAAAACAAAGCCCTCATGAATTCCACTAATATTTAACATATCTCCTCCTTATACCTCAATCTCAAGAAGAGTCAATATAAGTGCCATACGAATATAAACTCCAAATTTAGCCTGCTTAAAATATGCTGCTCTTGGGTCATTATCAACCTCTACGGAAATTTCATTTACACGAGGCAATGGGTGTAAAACCAGCATATTCTCTTTAGCCAAAGCCATCTTTGCTTTATCTAAGATATAGAAATCCTTCATTCTAAGATAATCTTCCTCGTTGAAGAATCTTTCTCTCTGAACTCTTGTCATATAAAGTATGTCCAGTTTAGACATGGAATCATCTAATGTGACAACTTCTTCAAAAGGTATATTTTTATCAATCAAAAGCTGGCGAATATAACTTGGAACCTTAAGTTCTTCTGGAGAAATAAGGATGAACTTTATATTCTCATAACGAACTAATGCTGTGATAAGAGAATGAACTGTTCTACCAAACTTAAGATCACCACAAAGACCAATAGTAAGATTCTTAATTTCACCATTAAGTGAGTGTATTGTAAGAAGATCTGTAAGAGTCTGTGTTGGATGCTGATGTCCGCCATCACCTGCATTGATAACAGGAATAGTCGAATGGATGCTTGCCACTAATGGCGCTCCTTCTTTTGGATGACGCATAGCACAAATATCAGCATATCCTGAAATAACAGAGATAGTATCTGAAACGCTCTCCCCTTTCGCCGCCGATGAAGAATCAGCTGACGCAAAACCTAAGGTTTTACCTCCAAGACGGAGCATTGCAGATTCAAAAGAAAGACGTGTCCTGGTCGATGGTTCATAAAAACATGTAGCTAAAATTCTACCATCACATGTATGTGCATACTTTGCAGGATTATCCTTAATATCGTAAGCCAGATTTATAAGCTTATCCAGTTCCTCAACGGAAAAATCCAAAGGACTAATAAGATGTCGCATCATTCGCCTCCATAATTTTTGCTCTAAAAATTATAAAATAAAGGAGAATGAATTTCAATAAACTCAAATTCATTCTCCTCTTTTTTACATTTATTCTATATACTTTATAGCGTCCTGATATTCCAAAGGTTTCGACCAAATATATCCTTGGATATAATTACATGACTTACTCTTTAAAATATCTAACTGCTCGCTTTCTTCAACGCCTTCCGCAATTACCTCACAGGAGAGCGCGTGTGACATTGAGCAAATCGCTTCGACAATTTCTCCATCGCCCATATCATCAATAAGAGTCTTGTCAATTTTAAGTAAATCAATAGGCATTTTAGCAAGATATGAAAGGGAAGAAAATCCCGTTCCAAAATCATCCATTGCAATATTGACGCCAATCGCTTTTATATCGTTAACAACTTTTAAAGCATCATCAGCAGTATCCATCATACAATATTCTGTAATTTCGATTTCAAGATTCTTTGGATTAAACTTAACATCCTCCAAAGCCTGCTGAAGCATATCCACAAATCCATGATCCAAAAGCTGTTTTGCGGAAATATTAACTGAAATAACAAGTTCAGGATGTCTTAGTACTATCTCTTTAAAATCATTTAACACCCTTTTTATAACAAACTCGCCAATTTCTATAATAAGGTTTGTCTTCTCTGCTACAGGAATAAAATCACCAGGATATACAGGAGCCTGTCCATTAACGTTACTCATACGAATCAAAGATTCGAAGCCCCTTAACTTCTTGGTATTCGCCTCAAACTGTGGCTGATAAACCATATAGAATAAATCATTATCAAGTGCATCTTTGATTCTGGATTCAACATTTAATTCGTGAACAACTTCCTCATCAAATTCCTCTTGATATCTCATGTAAAGATTACGACCGGCATCCTGAGCTTTTCTAACCGAAATATCAGCCTTCTTTAAAAGGTCATCAGCACTATCGCCAAAAAGTGGATATTCCACGATACCTGTAGAAATAGTAAGTGTAGGATATGCACTTTGTGGTGCATTGGCAATTTTCTCAACAACTTTGATATATTTTTGTGAAGCAAGCTCGATGTCGTTAAAATTACGTTTCTTTATAATAACAACAAACTCGTCTCCGCCAAGTCTTCCCATTACAGCACTGTTCGGATAAATAGCACTCCACCTATGTGCCAAATCCTTTAACAATTCATCACCCTGAGAATGACCCATCTTATCATTTAATTTCTTAAAGTGATCCAAATCAAGAAGGACAAGGTAGAATGGTGTCCTTGTGTTCATAAGATGTTCTATATACTGAATAAGACTTTTTCTATTTCCAAGCCCAGTAAGTTCATCGACGAAAGCTTTTTGTCTCTCATGCCCTATCTGATTTCTGATTGTGAAAACTGCAATCGCACATGCTGCATAGTTAAGAACACCAGGAAGTGGTGATAAAGAATGCAATATTATCATTGGGATAACTGCAACAACTGTAGACGCAGAAACTACAAAAAGAGCCAGCGCACCACCGATTTCATAATCGATAGCAACCATAAGTAAAGCCAGCAAGAACTGAACTGCAGTAAGAATACCTAAAACTGATGCTCCCTTGAAAAGAGGTAACGCATCTGCTCTGCCTGCTTTTGAGACAAAAGCTACAATAACCATGTATATAACGGCCATCAAGATTGCAACAGTCTTTCGGCCCGTATTTCCGTAATTATAATATGACTTCATGTAACCCCCTACAACTTATATTATAATAACATATTTTTGGTTATTTTTAGCAACAATTTTAATTTGTCAGAGCAACTATTAGCTCTTTATATTCTGGGTAGGTCTCTATAGCCCACTTTACATCATTTAAATGCTCATATCCCTCATCTGTATAGCCTGGAGAATTCGTGCAACCAACCAAAGCAAAGCCATTTTCACTCCCAGGAAGTCGCCTTGAGCCCTGAAAACAGCCCTTATGCATAACAGCCTGTGGAACCTGTCCATTTAAAACATCTTTTCCAAGCACTATTCTTTTTGCTGTACCATCTGGGCGCAGTTCAAGCATTTCAATTGGATCGCCCATATAGTGATGATAAATTTCATCATTTGGAAGCTTGTGAAGATGAGAAAACGCATTATCTCTAAGCATGTAATAAATAGCATTACACATTTCCTTATCACCAGTTTTTTCTTCACTGTGATAAGTAGACTTAAATAAGCCTCCTTCTACCGGAAGTTCCTCAAGTTCAAGCTTTTCAATAATATCTTCTACTCTTACACTGCTCATATATTCACCCACTTGGCATCGTTATGCGCACTTTCATAAATAGCTTCACATATTCTTGAAAGGTATGCCCCATCCTCAAAAGAAGGAAGCACGTTGCTACTTTCTTTACCATCCACTGACATATAGAAATCTTTTACTAACTCAATAATTGAATCATTAAAACCATTATTTCCAAAAGCAAAATTGATAGTATTTACCGGATTACCTTTGCTGGCAAAGTTAAGCTTTGTTGCCTCATCTGAGTTCCATGAAACATCCTTTTTTGAACCAGCAAGTTCAAGCTTTATAGTGTTCATGTGACCTGATGACACTTCTGATAATACAAATGAACCAAATACTCCATTTTCAAGCTGATAGGTAACTAGAGCTGAATCTTCAGAATCAACTTTAAACTCATCTCCGCTTTCGATCGATGCATCATACATCATTCCGTCTTTTATAACTCTGTCCTTTTGAATCCTGTTAAAGCAGGCAGAAAGTCTAACTATTTTTTGACCACTGACAAAATACATAAGATCAACCAGATGCGAACCAATCTCTGTTACCGCACGCATCTTGCCCGCCTTTTTTTCATCATATCGCCAGGTATAAGCCGTCGGTAAAAGTTCAAACTCCTGAAGATACTCCCCATGCATAAGCATAAGTGCACCAAAATCATCGCTTTGTACCATTTCTTTCGCACTTCTACATGCAGGATTATATCGAACATTTAAGTCAATTGCTGTCACAGAATCTAATTTTGAAGAAATCTCGGCAAGTTCTTTTGACTCCGCAAAAGAAAGGCACAGTGGCTTTTCGCAAAGCACATTTTTACCTGCAAAAAGCAAAGCTTTTACCTCTTCATAGTGAAGATTCGCTGGTGTACAAATGTGCACTGTTTCAACTTCATCACTAAGAAGTTCATCAAACTCAGCCGAATATTTTTTTATACCATAATTTTCAGCAAAAGTTTTTGCTGCTTCAACATGTGGGTTAACAACCAGTCCCACTTCTTTTCCTGCGCACCTAATAGCATTTACATGGCTATGTGCTATGCTTCCTGTTCCTAAAATTGCTATCATATTTCTCCATTTAAAAGGCGGGAACAATCCCGCCTTCATTTATATTATTTTGTGTTGTCTTTCTTTAATTCGTTCATTCTCATTGCACGAACCTTAAGTGGAAGTCCCCAAAGTGTAATGAAACCTTCTGCATCATGATGATCATACATATCACCAGTTGTAAATGATGCAAGTGACTCACTGTAAAGTGAATATGGTGATGTGGTACCAGCCTTAATGATGTTACCTTTGTAAAGACGAAGCTTAACTTCACCAGTAACAACTTCCTGAGTTGATTCAGTAAATGCGCTGATTGCCTCACGGATAGGTGTAAACCACTTTCCTTCGTATACTATCTGCGCCATACGATTACCAAGATCCTTCTTGAGTGAAAGGGTATCACGGTCAAGAACAAGCTCCTCAAGCTGCTGATGAGCTTCCATAAGAATTGTTCCACCAGGAGTCTCATATACGCCACGGCTCTTCATACCAACTACACGGTTCTCAACGATATCAACAATACCAATACCATGCTTTCCACCAAGTGCGTTAAGTTCTCTGATGATATCAGCAACTTTCATCTTCTTTCCATTAAGAGAAACAGGTACGCCCTTTTCAAAAGTAAGTGTCACATCAACTGACTCATCTGGAGCTTTCTCTGGAGTAACTCCAAGAACAAGCATGTGATCATAGTTTGGAGCAAGTGAAGGATCTTCAAGCTCAAGTCCCTCATGGCTGATGTGCCAAAGGTTTCTATCTCTTGAATATGACTGATCAGTTCCGAATGGAAGGTCAATGCCGTGTGCCTTACAGTAATCAATCTCAGCCTGACGTGAATCCATATTCCATCTGTCATCTCTCCAAGGAGCGATAACCTTGATGTCTGGTGCTAAAGCTTTGATACCAAGTTCGAAACGAATCTGATCATTTCCCTTACCAGTTGCGCCGTGGCAGATAGCTACAGCATTTTCTTTTCTGGCAATCTCAACAAGTTTCTTAGCAATACCAGGACGAGCCATTGCAGTACCCATAAGGTATTTATGCTCATAAACTGCACCAGCCTGAACACATGGCATGATGTAATTTTCTGCAAAATCATCAATAATATCTTCGATATAGAGCTTTGCTGCTCCAGAAAGCTTTGCGCGCTCCTCTAAGCCGTCAAGCTCCTCTTCCTGTCCGCAGTCGATACAGCAGCAAACTACTTCATATCCATAAGTTTCCTTAAGCCAAGGAATAATTGCTGTAGTATCAAGTCCACCTGAATAAGCTAATACAACTTTTTCCATAATTATGTGCCTTCTTTCTATATTATTTAAATATAATGTTTACCTTTTTTTCTAGCATTATATAATATATTATATTAAAATTATTTACAAGCAACATAGACCAATTAATCGGAGAAAAAACATGCCAGTATTTGATTTCAACGAAAAACCTGAAAGCGCTCAAGTCGCTTCTACTACTTATACAGCTTTTAATTCAAACAGAAAAAGTGCCGACAAGGACAATCCAATAATAGTTCTTAGCAACCGTGCTGGAAAATTAGCACATCACACCAACGGATTATTCTCAAATCCAGTCAAAGGTTCATTTTTCACAATAGAAGGCACTAACGACAGCGAGGATATCTTAAGAATCGATTCCCGCTTTGTTAACCTTGTAAAATGGCTCGGTGAAAATCACATCATGGTTATGCTTTCTGGCTCTGTCACGGATGAAGGTTATGCCATATACAAAATCATGGAGATGGGTGTTTCTGTTCGCGGCACCAAACTTGCTGGAGAAAATGGCTTTTTGCAGTTTATGATGGGACGCCTTTTCGAAAGTGAATCCCCAACAGAAACAGACATTGATTTAGATAACCTTGAAGACTCAGACAGCATGAAGATGACCAGCATTCAGAGCATCACTGACTTTTTAACCTGTGCTGGCAACACTCTTCCAGATAATATAAAGCTCTGGGCAAAAAGAAATCTCGCAATCGCAAAATCCTCAGAGGTTACTCCTGAAGAAAGACGACATGCTCTTCGTGCCCTTTCTATCATGCTCAGTATTTACTGGAAAAATGATTATTTTGAAGCTATCGATCCTGTAAAGGCCAGACAAATTCTTGATGAAGAGCTTTACGGTATGGAAAAAGTAAAGCAGCGTATCATAGAGACGATTATTCAGATTAATCGTACTCACACTCTTCCATCCTATGGTTTACTTCTTATAGGGCCTGCTGGTGTTGGTAAATCTCAGATTGCTTATGCTGTTGCAAAAATCCTCAAGATGAGCTGGACAACATTAGAAATGAGTTCCATTAATGATCCAGAACAGCTCACAGGTTCATCAAGAATCTATTCAAACGCTAAACCAGGTATCATTATGGAAGCTTTTGAAAAAGCAGAAAGTTCAAATCTGGTTTTCATAATAAACGAGCTTGATAAAGCTTCATCCGGTAAAGGCAACGGAAATCCTGCTGATGTACTTTTAACTCTTCTTGATAACCTTGGTTTTACCGACAACTACATCGAGTGCAATATCCCCACCAGCGGAGTTTACCCAATTGCAACTGCAAACGATAAAGATGCAATAAGTGCTCCTTTAATGTCAAGATTTGCTGTAATCGAGCTTCCTGATTACACCTTTGAAGAAAAGAAAGCAATATTTACCGGTTTTACCTTCCCTAAAGTTTTAAAACGAATCGGAATGAAAGAATCAGAATGCATTATTACCGATGACGGACTTGATGCAATAATAAAAACCTTCGAAGGCTCAAGCGGTATTAGAGACTTAGAGCAGGCCGCAGAACACATTGCTGCTAACGCCCTGTATCATATCGAAGCAAATAACGCCTCAAGCGTAACATACGATGCAAATAAAATTAAGGAGCTGCTATAAAGCAGCTCCTTTTCTGTATTTTTCAATTGTCGCCTCAAGACATTTATTGTCTATAGGTTTACTTACATAATCGTCAAAGCCCTCCGCCATATAAAGTTCTTTAACGCCCGATATTGCATTAGCTGTAAGGGCAATAAATACTGTATCCTTGCATTTACTATCTTCAAGTGCTTTTGCCCTATGTAAAGTCTCAATACCATCCATCTTAGGCATCATATGATCTAATAACACAAAGTCATAATGCTTTTGTACAATCTTTTCTAAACACTCAGCACCGCTTAAGCATGTATCTACTTTCGCCTTTGTTGGCTTTAAAAGTCCCTTTGCAACAGTAAGATTAAGCTTATTATCATCAACAACCAGTATCTCTAAATCTGAAGCGTCTATATGAGTATATTTTTCGTTACCTGCCTTGGAATCGCCAGCTTTTGCCTCATAATCGTATAATGGAGCAGCATCTACTACTTTTTGAGGAATCCTTATTGTAAATGTCGTTCCCTCACCATAAACGCTATCGACTTTAATCGAACCTTGCATCATCTTTACCAATCTTTGCGTTATGGCAAGACCTAATCCTGTTCCCTCAATTCTGCTGTTTTTATGCTCATCTACTCGTGAAAAGCTATCAAAAAGAACAGGTATGTCTTCTTCTTTTATTCCTATTCCAGTATCTTTTACAGCGATGATGATATTCACTTTATCATCAGTTATTGTTTCAGAATTGACAATAAATTCAACCTTGCCTTCTCTTGTATACTTAACAGCATTATTAAGTATATTAATTATAATCTGACGGATTCTACCCTCATCTCCGTACAACATAGAAGGGATATTTGAATCAACATCTACAACAAAATCAAGATTCTTCTCTTTAGCTTTAGCCTCAACAATGTTTTTGACACCATTTATTAGATATAAGGTTTCGTACTCATCCTTTATAAGTTCAATTTTTCCAGCCTCAATTTTTGAAAAATCCAGTATGTCGTTTATGATAGTTAAGAGTGTACTACCAGCATTTTGTATATCTTTAAGATAAGATATTATGGCTTCATCCTTACATTCTCTTAAAGCAATTTCATTCATTCCAAGAACCGCATTCATAGGGGTTCTAATCTCATGTGACATACTCGCAAGGAACTCACTCTTTGCCTTGCTGGCATCAACAGCACTTTGAACAGCTTTTTCCAGCTCATCATTAACTTTGTTAAGTTCCTGTATTAAACGCTGCTGTTCAGTATCATCCCTAATCTCTATAATATACCCATATACTGTAGATTTTGGTCCATGCCTGTATGGTTTAATGGTGCAAACAACCTCTTTCCCCTCTCTCGAATAAACCCTGGAGCTTTCCAATTCCTTTACCGACATACTAAGTCTGTCAACAAATTCATCTTTTATAAAACCACCTGATACGGGTCTATCAATTGCAAGATTATTGATTTCTGGAAAATAGAAACGTGCAACCATGTTGGAACCAACATAGTTCTTCTTAATATCAAAAATAATGTATCCGAACTCTCTTCTGTCTTCGCTGTTGTAAAGGACAATCTGCGACCCATCATATAATGCTATTCTATGGATTATTCCAAGAATAACAAACTCCATCAAAACATAACCGCAGGGAAGTATATCAAATCCAAGATTAAACGCTCTTTCTATAAAATACAAAGAAACAATTGCTACTTCCAATCCTCCAAGCGCAAGAGTGTATTTATATGAAATTTTCTTTTTTCTTACAATCGAATATATAATCATTCCCATTGGAACAACAGTGTTAAACACAACCCAGAACAAGAAAACAACCTGCAGTGGGCCAAACTCGACATCAAGATGAGCAGAATCTTTATAAAAACCAATCTCATAAGTCTTATATAAAAGACCTGTCCTCTGTGTTGTAAAAGCCAAAAGCAAAAAGAATAAATTACATACTGTAAGCGGTATTCCATACGCTTTTTTTATTTCAATTCCACATATATCAAGAACGCAAAATAGGAAAAACATTTGCATGAATGTGCCATCAATATATGAAAACTGATTAGCTGTAAGAGCCATTCCAGTATCAAGAGCTGTGCTATAAGCAAAGTATGCAAGACATACAACTGTAACTAAAGTAAATAGAACTACATAGTAGCTCGCTCTCTTATTTGAAATGTTATATACCAAAAGGAACGTCGCAAATAGCGACAAGAAAAAAAGTGTTAAATATAACAGACTAATGTACATGTATTTTCTCCCCTGATGGGTTTGCACCCAGGGGTTATTATATCACTATTTCCATTGGCTACCATACTCTATTGCACATAAAATAGTTATTTATTAAACTGTATGGTATTAAATACAAATCAAACAGCATGACTATGGTCAAAATATATAAAGGGAAAAAAATGAAAAAGAAAATAATAGTTTTTATTCTGGCTGGTTGCATCTCATTTAGTCTAATAGGGTGTAAAGATAAAAACTCTACTACCGAACCAAATACCTCAGAGCAGACTGAAAAAACCGAATCTTCAGCAACACAGAATCAGGAAGAGTCAGAGAAACCTCAGGATAATAGTGATATCAATAAAACTCCAGTTAGCGAAGAAATAGCTACAGTAGAATCTGCATACCAGGAAATTCTATCGAGAGATACCTCAAATTATACTCAGGGAGATATGAATGCCGAATGTTATGAAGAATATGAGCTGTGGAATAACGAGCTGAATGCCCTTTGGGATCAAATCAAATCTTCTTTGGACGAAGGTGCTTACACAAAGCTTCTTGATGAACAACGTGCATGGCTTGAACGTAAAACATTTCATATAAGAGCATGTGGTTCAGAGGCTTTTGGAGGGTCTATGCAGCAGATGCTTGAAAGCAGCGGCGCTGCTGATATGACAAGAGTAAGATGCTACCAGCTTGCAAAAATTCTTGCAGATGCCAGAGGCGAACAGTTTTCTATGGGTGATGTCGAAGCTTTAATTGATTACGTGGACCCATCCTATGATGATGTAATGTGGGGATTTAGAGGGCCTTATGACATGGTTAGCTATGATGACTCTACCGGAGAACTTATGATTAGCCATGAGTTTGACGAATGGGAACCTATTATTACCTATAACGGTGAAAGACAGCAGGTAGAGCTTTGGGGCTACACTTCAGATCGTATTATTTGGAAAAGTACCAAAGATGAATTCTTTGAAATTGGATTGTCATGGGAAGGCGAACTGGAATTTAGTCACCGTGACGACTTAAAAGATTATGTTGATGTTTTTAATTAAAAAGGGAGGCTTGTTATGGACACTGAAAATAAATTCACATGCGCATCGTGTAAAGTTTTTTATGTTCAGGCAAGTGGACTTTGGTCGGTTGTTTAACCTTTTCCCACCGAACCGACCGACGAAGCCGCTTTGCGGCGAGGATGGGACTTGAATTAATCGCCACTAAAAAAAACAGTAAGAAAGGGGCTTCCAGCACCGTCTCCCGCGAGGGAACCCCTTAAGGAACCCCTAAAGTTTACCTATAAGTGAGAGAATAAACTAAAATTTCGTATTCTCGTTTCTTTAAGGCAATAGCCGTTTAATTATTCTGATTCTTATTCAGATTAAATTCTATCTCAGCAAGTTCAATTCTTTTCTGTATTTCTTCAACTGATGGCAGTGCATCGGTTATTTCTTTTATCTGTACTTGATTATATGTAGCAACTCCCATAGGTGTCTGTATTCCCTGGAAAGCCCATTGAACTTCTGTTTGATTCATATCCTTGCAGATAAGAAGACCAATAGTAGGATTTTCATTCTCTGTTCTAATTAGCTCATTGACCGCATTAACGTAGAAATTTAATTTACCGGCAAACTCCGGATCAAAGGCTGTAACTTTTAATTCTACTACCACGTAACATCTAAGTTTTATATGATAAAAGAGCATATCAATTTTTCTTGTCTTACCAGCAACAACAATTTCTTTCTGTCGCCCAACAAATGCAAAGCCTGTACCAAGCTCCAATAAAAACTGAGTTATATTTTGCTCCAACGCATCTTCTAAATCATTTTCATCATATTCTGGTGGTAATGAAATAAACCCTAAATCATATGTTTCCTTAGTTATTTCTTTTGCAAGCTTGCTTTGTGTCAGTTCCAAGTGCTGTTCAAAATTTGTGATTGCTCCACCTGTTTTGTGATACAAATCAGCTTCAATTGCATTTAACAAAGCTGCACGGCTCCAGCCTTCTTGTATAGTGCGCTGA